>JAAYUR010000105.1 GCA_012517645.1 Treponema sp. | reverse complement strand
TTGCCCCCTGGGATTTCCCCGTTACGGTCCGGCAGGAACCGTCCACCAGCCCCGCGTCGAGCAGGCGCTTCAGCACCGCCTGGACGCCCCCGGCCTTGTACAGGTCCTGGATGTGGTAGGGACCCGCCGGGGACAGGGAGCAGAGGTGGGGAACCCTGGCCCCGATCTCGTTGAAGATCTCCACGGGCAGGTCCAGGCCCGCGGCCCAGGCGATGGCCGGCAGGTGCAGGGCGGTGTTCGTGGAGCCCCCCAAGGCCAGGTCCAGGGCCACGGCGTTCTCGAAGGCCTTCCGGGTCAGGATGTCCCGGGGCCGGGTCCCCTTCTCCACCAGCTTCATGATAGCCACGCCCGCGTCCTTGGCCAGGCGGTCCCGCTCGGCGTAGACCGCCGGGATGGTCCCGTTCCCCGGGAGACCCAGGCCCAGGCCCTCCATCATGCAGTTCATGGTGTTGGCGGTGAACATGCCCGCGCAGGACCCGCAGCCCGGGCAGGCCGCGTTCTCCACCTCCCTCAGCTCCGCCTCGTCCGCGGTGCCCGCCATGACCTTGCCCACGGTCTCGAAGACGGTGTTGAGGTCGATGTCCTTGCCGTTCCGGATCCCCGCCAGCATGGGCCCGCCGGAGAGGACGATGGAGGGGATGTTCAGCCGGGCCGCCGCCATGGCCATGCCGGGGATGATCTTGTCGCAGTTGGTCACCATCACCAGGGCGTCCAGGGCGTGCCCCTGGGCCATGACCTCGATGGAGTCCATGATGAGCTCCCGGCTGGGCAGGGAGTACTTCATCCCCTCGTGGTTCATGGCGATGCCGTCGCAGACCCCGATGACGGGGAACTCGAGGGGCAGGCCCCCCGCCGCGTAGACCCCGGCCTTGACGGCCTCGGCCAGGCGCTTCAGGTGGACATGGCCGGGGATGATGGCGTTGTAGGCGTTCACCACCCCGATCCAGGGCCGCTCGATCTCCCAGTCCGTGTAGCCCGACGCCTTCATGAGGGACCGGTGGGGCGCCCTCTCGATGCCTTTCTTGGCGGAATCGCTTCTCATTCTCTTCGTTCCTTTCGCGGAATCCGGAGGCGGCGGGGCGGGACACCAGACTTCGTCGCTCCCGCCGGCCGGGGGATTCTCAGACGGATTTCATGAACAGGCGCGGCAAAGCCAGCACCAGGTCCGGGACGTACGTGCAGACGAAGAACACGCCGATCAGGATCAGCACCATGGGAAGGATGGGCTTGGTGATCCTGCCCATGGGCAGTCCCGTGATGGCACTGGCCACGTAGATGTTGATGGCCACGGGAGGGGTCGCCATGCCGATCGCCAGGCCCACCACCATCAGGATACCGAAGTGGATCAGGTTGCCCCCCAGGGCCTGGACCGCGGGCAGGAAAATTGGGGTCAGGATGATCAGGGCCGAGGCGGTCTCCATGAACATCCCCGCCAGAAGGATCACGATCCCGATCATGAGGTAGATCAGGAAGGCGCTACTCCCCGCCAGGCCCAGGATGGCCCCCGCCACGGCCTGGGGAATCTGGTAGAACGCCAGGCCCCAGCCGAAGAGCTTGGCGGTGGCGATGATGAACATGACCAGGGCCGAGGTCACCCCGGCGCCCACGACCAGCTGGTAGAATTTCTTCCAGGTCAGGGCCTTGTAGACGAAGGCGGCCACCAGGATGGTGTAGACCACCGCGACGGCCGCGGCTTCGGAGGGGGTGAACACCCCGGAAAAGATCCCTCCCAGGATCAGGACAGGGGTCATGAGCCCCCAGGTGGCGGACACGAAGCGGCGCAGTTTTTCCCGGCCCGGGACGACCAGTCCCTCCGGGTACCTCCTCCGGTTCGCGACCCACAAGGCGTAGGCGATCAGGCCCCCGCCCATCAGGACACCCGGGATGAACCCGCCCATGAAGAGCTTGGCCACCGACTCCCCGGCGATCACCGCGTACAGGACCATGGGCACACTGGGGGGGATGACCACGCCGATGGTGCCCGCCGACGCGATCAGGGCCGCGGAGAAGTCCACATCGTACTTCTTCTCCTTGAGATCCGGCAGGAGGGCGGATCCCACGGCCGCGGTGGTCGCGGCCCCGGAACCGGAGATGGCGGCGATGAACATGGAGGCCAGGACGGACACGATGGACAGCCCTCCCCGGCGCTTGCCCAGGGAGGCCTCCGCGAAGGAGACGATGCGCTCGGAGATCCCGCCCTTGGCCAACAGGTCCCCGGCCAGGATGAAGAAGGGCACCGCCACCAGGGCGAAGGAGTTGTTGCCCTCCAGGAGGGTCTGGGGGACCATCTGGAGGGGGAAGCCGCTGGCCAGGAAGACGACCAGGGAGGCCAGACCGATGGCCAGGCCGATGGGCACCCCGATCAGCATCAGGAGAAAGAAGGAACCGAAGATGACCCAGCCCATCATGGCTCGCCTCCCGTCCATACCCTGGACATGCCGTCCAGAAGGTGCAATGCCGTGGCCGCGCCGGTGACGGGGTACATCAAATAGATCCATTTCATGGAGATCTGCAGGGCCGGGGTCGTCTGCCCGGCCTCGGACTTCATGAGCAGAGCTCCGTAGTACGCCACGACCGAGAAGAAGCCCAGGCCTAGAAGGTATACGAGCGTCGCCAGGACCTTTCGGGCCGGCCTCGGAAGCCTCTCAACCGCGAAGGTCACGGCGATGTGGCTGCCCTTCTTGAAGGCAACCGCGGATCCCACCAGGGAGGCCAGGACCAGGAGAAAGCAGGAGAGCTCCTCGGACCACGTCAGGGCTTTGAAGAAGAACCGAAAAACCACCTGGGCGGTGGTGACCCCCACCATGGCCAGCATCAGCACGAAGAGAAAGCGCTCGCTCCAGAGGTTGACCGCGTCGCTCAGGACATGCAGGAAGGGGGCTTGCGCCCCCCCCCGCTCGGCAGCGGAAGACATGACCGCCCCTTACTTCACGGCCAGGATGGAGTTGATCAAATCCTTGCCGAACTTGTCCCCGTAGGCGTCATAGACGGGTTTTACGGCGTCCAGGAAGGGCTTGAGGTCCGGGGTGCTGATGACCATTCCCTTGGCCGTCAGGTCCTTCATCCACTGGGTCTCGCTGGAGTTGTTGAAGTCCCGCTCGAACTGGGCCGCTTCCCGGGCAGCCCGGAGGACCGCGTCCTGCTGGGAGGCGGAGAGCTTCTTCCAGGTCATCATGCTCATCAGGATGGGGGCCGGGGCGTAGGCGTGGCGGGTAATGGACATGTACTTCTGGCTCTCGTCCAGCTTGAACGCCACGATCACGTTCAGGGGGTTCTCCTGGCCGTCGATGGTCTTCTGCTGCAGGGCCGTCAGGGCCTCGGTCCAGGCCATGGGGACCGCATTGGCGCCCAAGGCCTTGAAGGAATCGACGTACACGGGGTTCTGCATGACCCGGATCTTCAGGCCCTCCATGTCCTTGGGGGACAGAACGGACTTACGGTTGTTCGTCAGGTTCCGGAACCCGCGCTCCGCCCAGGCCAGTCCCTTCCAGCCCTGGGCTTCCAGGTCCGCGAAGAGGCTCTGCCCGATGGGACCGTCCAGGACCTTGTAGGCGTGCTCGGGGCTGCGGAATAGGAAGGGCAGGTCGATGACGCCGAAGCGGGGCACGAAGTTGATGATCGGCCCGTTCGTGATGATCCCCGCGTCCACGATCCCCATCTTCATGCGTTCCAGGAGGGTGCGCTCGTCCCCCAGGGTGGCGTTCGGGAAGATCGTGACCTTGACCGCGCCGTTCGTGTACTTCTCCGTAAGCTCCTTGAACTTGGTCGCAGCCAGGTGGAAGGAATCCTGCTCGTTCACCACGTGGGCCAGCTTGATGTCCAGGGCGAAGGCGGAAACCGCCAGGCATGCGATGGCCAGGATCGCCGCGATTTTCTTCATCTCAGTCTCCTTATTCTTGGTACTTCCTTGGTAGTACCAGCATTGACGGAATGATAGCACCGGTATACACTGCCGTCAACATGGAAAAGAAACGGGCCGAACTAGTGCGGACCCTGACCACCCTGATCCGCGAGCCCGGGCGCTTCCCCGACGGACGTCTGCCCCCGGAACGGGAGCTGGCGGAGAGCCTGGGGGTCAGCCGAAACCTCCTGCGGGAGGCCATCGTCACCCTGGAAGCCCTGGGCTTCCTGGAGGTCCGGGAACGCCAGGGGGCCTTTATAACCCCCCCGGGGACCGAGGACTTCGCGGCCAGCCTGAAATTCCTGGCTATCTGGCCCGAGGACCTTCTATCCTACCTGATGGAGATGCGTCTGGTGATCGAGGTACCCGCGGCGGGACTGGCCGCGGAGCGCCGAACGGATGCGGAACTCGCCCGCATGAAAGACTGCGTGGCTCACCTGGAAACCGAGCAGGAAACCCGGGATAGGGGGCTGTCCTCGGCGGCCGTCTGGGATACCCTGTTGCACACCCTGGTCCTGAACGCGGCCCACAACCCCGTCCTGAGCCGGATGTACGAAGGCCTCTCGTCCACCATGGAAAAGTACATCGTCCTAAGCCGGTCCAAGCTCCTGGCCCTGGAGGGGTGGTCCGGAAAGATCCTGGACGAGCATCGTAGGCTTGTGGAGGCTATCGAGGTCCGGGATCCGAAAGCCGCCCAGGACGCCCTGCGCCGCCATCTGGACGGAGCCCTCCGGAAGCTGAACGAGCTGAACCGTTGAGAGCCGGCCAACCGCTGAGAGCCGGCCGGGGACGCCGCAGCCGATCGAAGCGACCCGGTCGGAACGGACTCGCCGCCCGATCCGCCTAAACGTCCTCCCCTCCGGACGGCGGAACCGTCCGGGGGGCGGCACGCTCCCGCCTAGACGTGGATCGCCCAGCCCTCGGCCATTCGGGCGGCTTCCATCACGCCCTCGGACAGGGTCGGATGGGCGTGGATCATTCCGGCTACCTCGGCTACCGTCAATTCCGACTTCTTCGCGAGCAGCAGCTCGTGGACGAGCTCCGTGGCCTCCGCCCCGGCGACGTGGGCTCCCAGGATCTCTCCGGTCTGGGGGTCGTGGAGGATCTTCACGATCCCATCCGGGGCCTCCACGGCCACGGCCTTGCCGATTCCCCGGTAGGGGAAGACGGCCTTCCGGAAGCGGACGCCCCGCTCCAGGGCCTCCCGCTCCGTGAGCCCGAAGCTCCCGACCTGGGGCTCGCAGTAGACCGCCGAGGGGATCTCGTCCAGGGCCACCCGGCGCTCGGGATCCTTGCCGGCCATCCTCTCCACCGCGATCTCCCCCTCCTTGGAGGCCACGTGGGCCAGGAGGGGCGTGGCGACCACGTCCCCGATGGCGTAGATGTTCGGGACCGAGGTCCGCCCGTAATCCCCCACGGGGATGAAGCCCTTTTCGGTCCGGATGCCCAGGGCCTCCAAGCCCAGGTTCTCCGTGTTGGGCGCCCGGCCCACGGCCACCAGGACCTGGTCCGCCTCGACCTCGGTCTTGGTCCCGTCCTTCCCGGACAACCGCACCACGGCCCCCTCGGACTTCCGCTCCAGGCCCTCCGCCCGGGTGCCGGTCAGGATCTTGACCCCCTTCTTGAGGAAGTCCCGGCGCACTACCTCCACGGTCTCGGCGTCCTCCAGGGGCAGGATCGTGTCCAGCATCTCCACCAGGGTGACCTCCACCCCGAAGGCGTTCATGACGTAGGCGAACTCCATGCCGATGGCCCCGGCTCCCAGGATCACGAGGCGGCGGGGCAGCTTCTCCAACATGAGGGCATCCGTGGAGGACAGGACCACCTTCCCGTCGAAGGCGAAGCCCGGAATCTCCCGGGGCCTCGAGCCCGTGGCCACGATGGCGTTCTTGAAGGCGATCTCCGTCTTTCCGTTCACGACGATCCGGTCCGCGGACTTGAAGGCCCCTGTGCCCGAAACATAGTCCACCTTGTTCTTGCGCAACAGGAACTCGACGCCCTTGGAAAGACGGTCCGCGGCAAGCCGGGACTTCCGGAAGACCTTGCCGTACTCGAAGCCGGACAGGTCCACCGCGGCCCCGAGTTCCCGGAGACCCGCCGCGGCCGAGAAGACCTGGGCCTGGTGGATCAGCGCCTTTGAAGGGATGCAGCCGATGTTCAGACAAACCCCGCCGGGCTTGTCCTTCTCGATGACCACCGCGGAAAGCCCGAGCTGCCGGGCCCGGATCGCCGCTACGTACCCGCCGGGCCCCGCCCCTAGAATAGCCACGTCGTATATCTGCTCGCCCATACGTCCACCTCGCTCGGAATGATGGATCGATCATAGACGGGGACCCGGGTTCGCCGCAAGCGGGGGAACGAGGCCGACCTTTCTGGTGTCACGAAGCCTGTGCCACTCGGATCGGTAGATTTTTCGGCTTGTCCATCAGCTGCTCCGGACAGGATCCAGTAGTCCCCGGCTCTCCGCCATCCCAAGCTTCGTAACACTGCGGGGTCCGCATCCTTCACACTGACACACTCTGTCTCGTTTTTGAACATTCCCTCGATAGATTGACACATAACAGGACAGCCTCCGGCAAGGAGCCCCGGCCCTTCGGGTGCCCCGGCCCTAGCCCGGCAAGGAAATATCGGGATCAGCGCCCGGAATTCTCAATGGCATGCTTATTGCATGGCGATAAACAATGACCGCTTCCTTGAAATATTTTGACCTTTCGGGGGAAATAGGTTACACAGTGCGATGGAGGCTATTATGCGACGAAACAGATTCCTGACCGTGATCGCGGTGCTTGCGCTCTTCGCCATGGCGACCGGTATGGCCGCAGTATACTGAGCCCTTCTGTCAATACTGTCGCGGGTCACGATAACCGGCCACTTTTAAAGCTGTTCGGGTCAACATAACCAGCCACGCGGGTCAGCTTATTCGGCCATTCGGGTCACGATAATCGGCCAGCCAGGGGTATCTTCCCGTACCATGCGGTACGGGGGTGAGCATGGGGTACCGACTGGTGAACACGGATCATTTGGGGATCATCTGGTCTCAACGGACGCTCGGGGAATCGAATCGTTCGATCGCGCGGAGGCTGGGACTCGACCGCGGAACGGTGAACCGGTATGCCGAGGCGATCGACGCCCTGGCGATACCTCCGGACACGCCGCTTGCCGAGGTCCGCTCCCGGCTTTCCGTCCTCGGGTCCGTGAATGCCAAGGGGAAGCCCGCCCGGGCCGTCCTTGAGCCGTTGGAAGAGGAAATCCGAAGCCTGCTCGCCGGGGACCGAACGAAGGGCGCCTTGCCCATGAAGGCCAAGACGGCCTGGCTGGTGATCCAGGAACGCCATGGCTTGGGCGAACGGCCGAGCTACGAGAGTTTCAAACGATTCGTTCGGGACCGCAGGCTCGACAGGAAGGCGTCCAAGGCGACGGTGCGCATCGAGGTCGAACCGGGAGACGAGATCCAAGTGGACTACGCGAAGATGGGCGGCTGGGTCGTCGCGGGCAAGAGCCGCACGATCTATGCGTTCATCGGGATCCTGTCCTTCTCCCGGCTGCCGTTCGTCCTGTTCGGGCCCAGCCAGGACGAGGTGTCCTTCGCGAAGGCCCTTGCCGCGATGCTGTCCTGCTACGGCGGCTCGGCGCGGCGGATCAACCTGGACAACCTGAAGGCGGGGGTGCTTGCCGCGGGCATCTTCGACCCGGTCCTGAATCGGACCTTCGCGGAACTCTGCGACCATTACGGCATCCTGCCCGATCCCGCCCGTCCGGCCTCGCCCAAGGACAAGGGCAAGGTGGAACGGATCGTCCCGGTGGTTCGGGAGCTGTGGAAGCGGCTTACCGCGCTGCATCCCGCCGCGTCGCTCGAGGAGCTTAACGAGCTCGCCCGCGCGTGGGCCCGAGACGACTACGGCAAGCGCTGTCACGGCACGACGGGAGCGGCCCCTGTCGCCGCGTTCGAGGGCGTCGAGCGCGCCCGCCTTGCGCCCCTGCCCCCCGAACCCTTCGAACCGGCCTCCTGGACCGTGGCGAAGGTCAATCCGGATCAGTTCATCCGGGTAGGCAAGCGACTGTACGGGCTTCCCGCGCTCTACATCGGCAAACGGGTCGCGGTCCGCTCGACGGACACCCTCGTCGAGATATACTTCGAGCACAAGCTCGTACGCAGCTACCCCGTTACGGATGCGCTTAAATCCTATCTACCCCAAGACTTCCCCGCGCATGGCCAGCCCTTCGTCCCAGGCGCGTACGCCCGCAGCCTGATCGTCAAGGCGAGAGAGATAAGCCCCCAGGCCGCCGAATACCTCAGGCTCATGCTCAAAGGAGGCGGAAATCTTTC
This sequence comes from Treponema sp., assembly GCA_012517645.1. Lineage (GTDB taxonomy): Bacteria > Spirochaetota > Spirochaetia > Treponematales > UBA12059 > JAAYUR01. The sequence goes on along the minus strand of JAAYUR010000105.1, from coordinate 976 downwards.
CCTGCGTCGCGCCCAGGCCTGTCTTTCCGTGCTTCAGTCCCGCAAGGACTGCCCCGCGCTCTCCCATGTCCTTGGATACGCGATAGCCCATCAGGTTTTCAAACCGGATGCCCTGAAGGTCCTGTTCGAGGACGAATCCCGGCAGAGGACCCTTCCTTTCCCGATATCGCCCTGCGGAGCGGCCATGGGGAGGGATGTCGGCTACTACGTCGGCCCCTGACGCCGTACGGCGTTGCGCGGGTCCGTAGTGACCCGCATCTTGAACCATCGGGAGGTTCCCATGAAGAACCAGGATCTTGCCGCCGACTTGAAACGCCTCAAACTGCCCGGGATGGCCGACAACCTCGACCACCGAGTCCGGGAAGCCGAGGAAGCCAAGCTCGGGTACCTTGAGTTCACGGCCCTGCTTGTCCAGGACGAGATCGCCAGCCGCGACTCGAACTCCTTCCAGAAGCGGCTCAAACTGGCGGGATTCGCGTCCAGAATGACCTTCGAGTCCTTCGACTTCGACTTCAACTCCGCCGTGATGCCCGGCCCGATGCTCCGGGACCTGTCCTCCTGCCGCTTCGTCGATCAGCGCCGGAACCTCGTGTTGGCCGGGCCTCCCGGCATCGGAAAATCCCATATCGCCCAGGCCCTCGGCCATGAGGCCGCGCGCCGCGGCGTCGACGTCGTCTTCTACAAGACCCACAAGCTCCTGGAACGCCTTGCGCCGGAACGCCTGTCCCCGCGCCGCGCCCAACTCCTGCTGAAGCGGTGCATCTCCGCCGGCCTTCTCATCCTCGACGACTTCGCATTCCGAGCCTACACCTCCGCCGAAACCGACCTTCTGTACTCGATCTGCGACGAACGACTCTCCGCCGGCTCGATCATCGTCACCTCCAACAGGCCCCCGGAGGACTGGTTCTCCGTCTTCCCGGATCCCATCGTGGGGGGCGCCGTCCTGGACCGTCTTGTGTCGGGAGCCGTGAAGCTC
>JAAYUR010000048.1 GCA_012517645.1 Treponema sp. | reverse complement strand
GGAGGGGCGAGCGGCCCTGGAGCGGAGGGACCGGGTCAGCGCCCTGCAGTCCTTCGACGAGGCCAAGCAGAGGATCGCCCAGGTCAAACTCATCTTCCCCCTGAACCAGGAAGCCCGGGTACTGGAGCTCCGGATCAACCAGGTTTCCGACCCGGACGCCTTCAACCGGGAGTTCGCCCGGCTCATCGCCCAGGCCCGAACCAAGATCGACGCCAAACAGGATCTGCAGACGGTATACAGCGACCTCCTGGACCTCCAGGCCATCGACCCCAAGTATCCCGGTCTGGCGGCCCTTATAGAGCGCCTGGAGATCCAGATCGGACTCCGTCTTCCCCCGCCGGACCCGAAAGCCCTGGCGGAATCCCGCACCCTTACCGCCGCGGCCCAGCGAGTCTGGGACGCCCGGAACGTGTCCCAGTTCAACATCGCACTGACCCAGCTCAACCGGGCCCTGGAGCTGGATCCCAACAACCAGACGGCCAGTTCCCTCAAGGACCGAATCCTGACCTACGTGGGCGGAACCGCGGTGGTTGTCCTTCCCAGCGCCGGCGAAACTCTCTATAACGAGGCGGTGACCTTCCTTCAGGCGGGGGATTTCCTTTCCGCCCGGATCCGCCTGACCCGGCTGTACGAGACCTACCCCCAGGCCCGGAAGGTACAGAAGGTTTCGGACCTGGACTCGCGCCTGGTCGCGAGGGGATACTGAAGCCCCATGCCGAGACGTGATACCTTCGGATTCACGGCCGCCCTTCTCCTGGCGGCCGCCGCGGCCCTCCTGATCCCGGGTCCTGCCTCGGCCCAGGACTATTATTGGGAAAACCCCCGCTTCCTCTCGGATCCCTCGGCCCGGTATCCCGCGGCCCTGGAGGTACCCGGCGGAATAGCGGTCCTGTGGCAGGAATCCCGGTCCGTCGGACCCGGCGCCGGGGAGGCGTACCTTTCCCTGGCCCTGCTCCAGGACGGCAAGCCCGAGGTCCTGAACCGAAGGTTCGCGGGTCCCTATCCCTACCGGGGAGACGAACCGGTGCTCTTTTCCTCGGCCTCCTCTCCGTCCGGAGACCTGGCCGTCGCCGTGCTGACCGGAGACCGGGAGGCTACGGTCCTGGTATCCCGGGACGGGGGGCTCTCGTTCCCCGTATCCGCCGTGGTCTCCTCGGATCAGACGATTTCCGCCCCCCGCGTCTTCCCCCGAGCCGGAGGGGGCTGGTACCTCTTCGCCGCCCGGGGTCGGGAGGATTCCCTGACGATCTACTACGCCCGGACCGAGGACGGCCGGGTCTGGACGGACTTCCAGCCATTCGTGAACGGGGGGGACAACCTTCCTCTTTCCTTCCTTCCCTCCGCGGCGTCCGTTCCCGGGGCGGACGTGGTCGTGTTCCAGGCCCTATCCGGGGACCCGAGGCCTACCTATCAAATCTACGCGAAGCGAACCGTGGACGGCGGCCTGACCTGGAGTCGGGCCTCCCTGGTGACCAATTTCGGGGACCAAGGCGGATCGGCCGGCGCCGAGACCTTCCAGAACCAGCGCCCCCACGTCGCCTACATCGGCGGCAAACTCTACATGGCCTGGGAGCGCACCCCCCGGGGAGGCTCGCCCCAGGCCCATTTCGCGGAGCTGGACGACTCGGGCTCCTACGTGCCCGGGACCGCGGAACGGGTCAGCGTCGGCTCCGGTACCGTCGGCCAGCCGCGACTGGTCGACGCGGGGGGAAAGCCCGGACTCATCTGGTTCGACAACCGCCGCGGCCGGAACCACGTATACCTGGCCTTCCGGGAAGGCATTCTTTGGCGGGACCGGGACGTGTCCGGCGCGGCCCAGGGGGAGGCGACTTTCGGCCGCTCGGTGTACCGCCAGGGCCGCCTTTGGGTCTTCTGGCAGTCCCAGCCCCCCTCCGGGGCTCCCAGGATCGCCGCCCTGGAGCCGGACACCACGATCCGTCCTCCCGTTGCGGCGGCGGCGGATTTCACGGCGGGGCGCCGGATCCGCAGGGACTCCGCCTCGATTCGGTGGACGACCCCCGAGGACTCCTCGGGCATCGCCGGATTCTCCTATGCCTGGAGCCGGGATCCCGGCGCCGAGCCCCCCCGGGAGTTGATGGCCCTGACGACGGTCAACCGGGCCTCCTTCACCGCGGACCAGGACGGGTCCTGGTGGTTCTCCATCCGGGCCGTGGACTACGCGGGCAACTGGTCCGCTCCCGCCCGGGTGGAGTTCGTCCGGGATACCACGCCCCCGGGGCCTCCCGCCCTGCGTCCCCCGCAGGCCGGGCCGGACGGCTTCCTCTCGTCCAACACCTTCAACGTTCTCTGGGACCCTCCGGCGGACCCGGATGTCGCGGGCTACACATGGATCCTTCGGTCCCTCGGCCCCCTGGACCGCCCTCCGGCTCGGAAGCGTCCCGCGGGGACCGCGGCCGTCCCCACGGCGGAATCGGCGGCCGGGGACTCCGGGACGGATGCGGCCGCCGCGGCCCCACAGACCGTCGGAACGGCGCGGGCCTCTCCCTACCCCTTCGATCCCGCGACGGAGTACGAGCGGGAGCTCGCCGCCCGGGCGGGCGACGTCGTGCCCCCGCCCGCATCCCGGGGGCTGGGAACGTCCGCGGGCTTCCCGAACGTGGACGACGGGTACTATATCTTCTCCGTGGCCGCCATCGACGAGGTCGGGAATATCGGACCCCCGGTCCGCACGATGCTGAGGGCGGACAAATTCGTTCCCTTCACCCTGGTATCCGACATCCTGACGGCCCGGGACGACTTCGGCGTGGTCACCCTGCGCATCCTGGGACGCGGGTTCCGGGAGGACGGGGTCGTTTCCCGGATCGTATTGGACAGGGACGGAGCGGAACCCTACGACTATGTCTTCAACCTGTCCGCGGGCGCATATTCCGTGGATTCGGACCGTTCCCTGGGAGGGCTGGTCGCCCAGGACGTGGAAGCCGGGGATTACCGGGTCGGCCTGCTCCACCCCGTCCGGGGCTGGTACTGGGCCCGGTCGCCCCTCACGTTCGATGCCCAGGGGACGGTCAAATTCGGAGATTTCTCCTCCCGGTACGAGCCGGTGTGGACCTTCCGTCCCCGGGCCCGGTACCGAATCTCCTTCTGGGACCTCTTCGCGGTCCTGGCCGCGGCCTTCGGGGCCGTCGGCATCCTGGCGACTCTCCGCCGGGCGGCCGCCGTAGTACGGGACGGCGCGCTGGTCCGGCTGGAGATCACGGCCTTGTTGGAAGGAGGGCCCCTGCCTATGGCCCGAACGAAGATGGAAGTCCGAAAACTCAGGACCCGCGGCCTAAGCCTGGGGATCAAGTTCACCCTGGTGATAGGACTCCTGGTCCTCTTCGTCACGGCCATGGTCTCCGTGCCCCTGGGAGTCTTCCAGGTCCAAAACCAAGGCCGGAACCTGGCACGGGGACTGCAACAGAAGGCCCAGGTGCTGCTGGAAAGCCTCGCCCAAGGGGCACGCACCTACCTGCCCGCGGAAAACGTCCTGGAGCTAGGCTTCCTGCCCCAGCAGGTCCAGGCCTTGGCGGAAGCCCGGTACGTCACGATCACGGGCTACGGCACCCGGGAGGACAGGGACCGCTCGACCAACCCCGACGTGGTCTGGGCCACGAACGACCCGGACGCGAATTCCAAGCTGGACGGCCCGGAGCTCCGCCCCGGCCGAAGCGTGCTCTCCGACCCCATCTCCCCTAGGATTCCCGAGATAGCCGCGGCCGTGGACAAGCGGGCCTCCGAGGAAGTCGGGGCCATCGCGGAAACCCTGGCGAAGCTCCAGGAGGAGGCCCGGACCCTGGCCGTCCGGCTCACCCCGGAGAACGAGGCCAAGCTCTCCCAGATCGCGGCCACCACCCGGGATCTGGAGCGGACGCTGAACGAACGCTTGCAGGTCATCTCTCGGGAAATCATGGGATCCGAACCCGCCTACGACGCCCTTGCCCTGGCTCCGAACGTCACGGAGTACATCTTCTATAAACCCGTCGTGTACCGGCAGGGCCAGGACGGCATCTACTACCGAGGAATGGTCCGGTTGGCGGTCTCCACGGACCTGATCAACCAGGAGCTTCGGAGCGCCACGGTCAACCTGGTCCGGATCACCGGGTCCATAGCCCTGCTCGTCCTGGCCGTGGGCGTGGGGGGCGCGGCCCTCCTGGCCTGGTACATCGTCAGCCCGATCCGGAAGCTGGTGGCCGCGATCGAGCGGATCCGGGACACCGAGGACAAGGAACAGCTAAAGGGCGAACGGATCGAGGTGAGGACCCGAGACGAACTCTACGAGCTGGCGTCGGCGGTGAACACCTTGACCGAGGGCCTCGTGAAGGCGGCCGCGGCCAGCAAGGACCTGACGGTGGGAAAGGAAACCCAGAAGATGTTCCTGCCCCTCCACAGGAACGAGCGGGGAGAAAAGCTGTCGACGGGAAGCGAGGAAACCCCGGACGTCTCCTTCTTCGGCTACTACGAGGGCGCGAAGGGGGTTTCCGGAGACTTCTTCAACTTCATGGCCCTGGACGATCGGTACTACGCCTTCATCAAGTGCGACGCCGCAGGCAAGGGCATTCCCGCGGCCATCATCTCCGTGGAGGTGGCCACCCTCTTCCTGAACCACTTCACGGGATGGACCCGGGACAAGGGCATCAAGCTGGATGAGCTTTGCTACCAGATCAACGACATGGTCGAGGGCCGGGGATTCAAGGGCAAATTCGCGGCCTTGACCATGGGGGTCCTGGACGGCAAGACCGGAGTCCTACATCTCTGCCACGCCGGTGACAAGACCCAACGGATCTACGAAGCCCGGAACCGGAAGATCGCGGTCCACGACCTGCCGGACACGCCTCCCTGCGGGAGCTTCCCCAATTTCCTGGTGCAGGCCAGGAGTCCCTATACGCAGACGACCCTCCGCCTGGAAAAAGGGGATGTCCTCCTGCTGTACACGGACGGGATCGAGGAAGCCAAATGGTACCAGAGGGGACCGGACTTCAAGATCCTTGAAAAGACCGTAGCCTTGAAGGACGGAGCGGAGCAGGTCCAAAAATTGGAAGACCCCTTCGGCAACGAGCGCGCGGAAGCCATCGTGGAGGCGGTCCTATCCAAGGGCCGCTATCGACTGGAAAAGGCGGGCAACCCCGTGCCGGATCAGGTGACTACCTTCGATTACTCCACCTGCGAAGGCACTTTGGAGGAGGTGGTCCTGGCCCTGATCTCCGCGGAGAAGATCTTCCGCATGTATCCGGATCCCCAGGCAACCGAAAAGGACCTGGTCCTGGTGGACGCCAAGATCGACGATTTCCTGGAAAAGCACTTCGACCAGTACCGGATCCTCCTCAAGGACAAGCGACGGGACAATCCCGACAAGGATCACCCGGAGTACCGGGTCTACGCGGGCATCCGGGAGGACGACCAGTACGACGACCTGACCTTGATGGCGATCAGGAGAAAATAAAACCCGGCGCGGCGGAGCTCCGCGCCGGGTATAGCGCCCGCGGACCCGGGTTCGCGGGCGGCGGTTCCAACGGAATCAGGGCTTCGGCAGGGCGTTCGCCATGTCCTGAAGCTTGGCCTTCACGGTCGAGAATTCCACCCCCGCGGCGGAGCAGAAATCCCGGACCTTCTCGGTCGCGGCTCCGGGCTCGCGGCCGCCCAGTGCTTCCTTGATCTGCGCCCGGGTAAGGCCCCAGGCCGCGAGGTCGCCGAAGGTGGTGCTGCCCTTCACTTCCCGGGCCGCGGCGGCCGCGGTCGTATGGGTCTCGGCGGAGCCCGCCGCGCTTCCCGAGGCCGGGGACGGCGCCGGAGCGGCCGACGTCGAAGCGGCGGGG
>JAAYUR010000542.1 GCA_012517645.1 Treponema sp. | reverse complement strand
CCGTCGTAGAAATCGAACTGGGACGGCTGGTCCACCAGACATTCCGCGTTGGTCGCGGCCCCGAAATCGAGGCCTCCCGCGGGTATGCCCCCGATGGGCCCGGGCTCCACGGTCAGGGAAAACTCCTCCAGGATGCCCTCCTCGGCGGCCACCATGGCCACTCCCTCGGGCATCCCGATCCCCAGGTTCACGATGGTGCCCGGATGGAGCTCCATGGCCGCCCGCCGGCTGATGATCTTCCGCTCGGACATCTCCATGGGTTTCAGGGAGGCCACCGGGACCCGGACTTCCGAGGCGTACGCCGCATTGTACGGGGTGGCGAAGGTCTGCCAATGGTTTTCGGGCTTGGCTACGACCACGCAGTCCACAAGGATCCCCGGAACCACGACATCCCTGGGATTCAGGAAACCCTTCTCCACGATCCGCTCGACCTGGGCGATCACCACCCCGCCGGAGTTGTGCACCGCCTGGGCGATGGCGAGGTTTTCCAGGTACAGGGCCTCCTTCTCCATCGAAATGTTCCCGTTGGAGTCCGCGGAAGTGCCCCGGATCAGGGCTGCGTCGATCGGGAACGTCCGATAGCGGAGATATTCCTTTCCGTCCAGGGTCATGAGCTCGACGATGTTCTCCGTGGTCCTGGCGTTCATCTTCCCGCCGCCGTTGCGGGGGTCCACGAAGGTCTTCAGGCCCACATGGGTGATGTGGCCGGGGCGCTTCCCCGCGACGGCACGGAACAGGTGGGAAACGCAGCCCTGAGGCAGGTTGTAGGCCTCGATCTTGTTCTCCATGGCCATCCGGCCCAGGGCGGGAGCCAGACCCCAATGGCCTCCGATGACCCTCTTCACCATTCCTTCATGGGCAAAGTGGTTCAAGCCCCGGGTCTTCCCGTCCCCCTGGCCCGCGGCATAGACGAGGGTCAGGTCCCGGGGGTCCCCGGTCTCCTTGAACCTCTGCTCCAGCGCCACGGCGAGTTCCTCGGGGAATCCGTTCCCGACAAAGCCCTCGGTGGCCACCACGGCTCCGTTCTTGATGCGGGCCACGGCGTCCGCGGCGCTCATGATCTTGTCGATTTTCATTGTGACTCCTCCATCCGCAGTGCTTCTAGCGGGCGTCGAATGCGCCCCGCGCGCGGCCGTTTCGAGGAAGTCGGGTGGGTTCGTCCGGTCCAACCACTATATAACCCGGTTTTGCGGAAAGATCAATATTTTTTTTGACAATTCGGAAAATACCGCGTTACAATGACCGCAGTCAACAAACCTGGTCATTGACCATGGTCATCTTTATCAGGAGGGACTTTATGGAAATCAAGGGAGCTGTGGCCGTCATAACGGGCGGGGCAAGCGGTATCGGGGAGGCCGTCGCCAAGACTCTGGCCGCCCGGGGCGCGTCCGTCGTCATCGGGGATATGAACCAGGCCGGCATCGACCGGGTGGTCGCCGAGATCAAGAAGGCCGGAGGCAAGGCGGCCGGCAAGGTCCTGAATGTCACCGACGACGCCGACACCGCGGCCTTCATGGATTTCGCGGTCAAGGAATTCGGAGCCATCAACGTGGTGGTTCCCTGCGCCGGAATCATCAAGGACGGGCTCATGATCTCCCCGGACAAGGAAACCGGCAAGGTCAAGAAGGTCCTGTCCACCGCGGATTTCCGGGCCGTCATCGACGTCAACCTGGTAGGGCCCTTCATCACGATCCGGGAAGCCGCGTCCCGCATGGTCGACCACGGCTGGAAGGGAGTCTTGATCACCATCTCCTCCATCCAGAAGCAGGGCGGTGTGGGGCAGATCAACTACTCCTCCACGAAGGCCGCCATGGCCCTGTGGCCCAAGATCCTGGTCGGCGAGTTCCAGATGAAGGGCATCACGGGCATCCGGGTCGCCTCGGTCGCTCCGGGCTACGTCGGCACCCCCATGGTCAAGGGCATGGACCAGGGAGCCCTGGCCAAGATCCTGTCCGGGGTGCACCTCGGCCGGCTCATCGAGCCCGAGGAGATCGCAGACGCGATCTGCTTCATCGTGACCAACGACGCCGTCAACGCCACTTGCATCGAAGTGGCGGGGGGCATGATCAGCGGCCTGATCGCTAAATAGCGCGAAGGGGCTGCCTTCCGCTGCCGCGAGCCGGACGTAGGTCCGGCTCGCGCGACTCCGTGGTTAGTCCTTAACCCGTCCGTCATGCATTGGGCTCGCCCGCCGTCTTGAACAGGCCCGGCAGGCGGTATACGTCCTCGACCCCGTCCACTAGGATCGCGCCCATTCCCAGCTCCAAGGGCACGGCCAGGTCGACGTCGTACCGATCCCCGATGGAAACGCAGGACTCCGCGGGCACGCCCAGCCGAAGGACCGCCGCCTGGAAGGGTTCCCGGGCGGGCTTGGAGACCATCGTGTCGTCCAGGCCCACCACCGCCCGAAAGAACCTCTCCACACCCAGCGCCCGAATCGTCTTTTTGCCCACGGAGCGGGGATTGTTCGTCACCACCGCAAGGGCGAACCTCGAAGCCAGGGCGGCCAAGGCCTCGGCCAGCCTCGCGTCCGGGGACAGCCAGTCCGACGGCTTGATCAGCCTCTCCCGCCAGGCGACGCTGGTCGGGATGTCCACGCCCAGTACGGCCATCGCGTTGCCCAGGGATGTGACCTTCCCGGTCTCGCGGGCTATGCGGTCCCTCGCCTCCCGGATCTCCTCGCGGATCCTAGCCGTTTCGACGCGCCGGAACCGGGCCAACTCATCGACCAAAACTTCGTTCTGGAAGGCCGCGTACTCCGGATTGGTGTAGAGGGTGGAGTCCAGGTCGAACAGCAGGGCACGGGGAGAGGCGGGAAGGCGGAAAACCCTCATTCCTGGAAGAGGTTCCCCTGGGGCGGGCAGGAAGACTGCTGGGCCTTCTTGAGCATCTTGGATATCAGGCCCCGGTTGTCCAGCATGGGCGACAGGGAATGGTTGTGGTAAACCAGGGAGATGATCTGGGCGAAGAGGGTCGAAACGTCCGCCTGGACGTACCATTCCTTCTTGAGCAATTCCTCGTGGTGGATGGCGTTCGTGCCGATGATGCGATGGAACCGCCCCTCCCGGTAGGCCGCGTCGAAATCCTGGATCGCGGTGGCCGAGAACATGGGCAGGGAAACCGCGCAGATGACCTGCCGGGCCCCCTGATCCTTCAGGAACTGCATGGCCTTGAGCAGGGTCCCCCCGGTGCCCAGCATGTCGTCCGCCATGAACACGATCTTGTCCCGGATGTCCCCCAGCAGCTTCATGTCGGTGATGTTGGATTCCACGGCGTTCTTCGTGATCCGGGAGTAGTCCCGCTCCTTGTAGATCAGGGCCAGGGGCTTCTGCAGGGTGCTTGCGTAGAATTTGTTGCGATCGATGGCCCCGGTGTCCGGCGACAGGACCACCAGGTCGTCGCAGTTCACGTCCACCACCGTGGCCAGCTTCTGGATGACCTGATAGCTGGCGTGGAGGTTCTCCAGCCGGAGCTTGTTGAAGCAGTTCTCGATCTCCCGGGAATGGATGTCCAAGGTGATGATCCGGGACACCCCCATGTTCTCCAGGATCTGCCCGATCCGGGCGGCGGTGAGCCCTTCCCGGCCCTTCTTCTTGTGTTGCCGGGAATAGGGATACGTGGGGAGAACGACGGTGATCCGCTCGGCCCCGGACTGCATGGCCGCGTCCACGGCCACCAATAGGTTGAAGATATGGTCGTTCACCGAGAGGACCCGCTCGTCCCGGCCGTCGTTGAACTTGACGGGCTGATGGTTCTCCACGTCCTGTACGATGTACAGGTCCTTGCCGCGGACGGAGTCCAGGATCTCCGTCTTGATCTCCCCGTTGGCGAACCATGAATGCCGGGCGTTTACCTTGAACCGGGGAGCCCGGAACTTGTTCACGTCCCCGGGAATGTAGAGCATGGACGACTGGATGTCGTTTGCGAAATTGCTCTTCCGGATGACCAGTTCGGCGGAGATGTGGTACCTCTCCGCCAGGACCCGGGTCTTCCGCTCGAACCTGCGCTTGTAGATCGAGGCAAGGCGCTGAAGGACGAGTTCCGTGAAGCGCTCGCCGCCCGGACAGGCCAGGATCCCGAGTCGTGTGGGGTCTGAGTAGTTCATGAAACTCGCCTTGGGAAGAGGATGCCATGAAGCTACACCCGAGCACGGGGGTTGTCAATAGATCGGACCTTCCGCGGCGGACGCCTTCATGCTAGTGTACCGCAAAGGAAAAGGAGGGACGATGAAACGCACCGTGCTTTCCATGCTGGAAGAGGCCGAACGCGCCTATCCGAACGTCAACTACGTGCTCAAGAAGACCGACGCGGGCTGGGAAGGCTGGACTTTCGGCCGTGTCCGTTCCGAGTCCCGGGCCTTCGCATCCTTCCTGCTCGGCCGGGACATGAAGCGGCAGGATACCGCCTGCATCCTCGCCGAAGGAAGCCCGGAATGGGTGGCCGCCGAGTTCGGGATCCTCATGGCGGGAGGAATCTCCGTGCCCCTTTCCATCAAGCTCCTGTCCGAGGAGATCCCCTTCCGGGTCAAGCACTCGGGCGCCCGGGTCTTTATCACCACGGGAAACCAGCTGGAAAAGGTCCTGTCCGCCCTCGTTTCCGCGGACGCCAAAAAGACCCTCGTGGTCTACCTGGACGAGGACGAAGAACGACCCGACGCGGTCTGCGCCAAGACGGGGTTCCCCCGCAAGAACATCGTCCGGTTCAAGGACGCCCTGCAGGAGGGTCGTTCCACCCTCCCCGTCCGGACCCCCGCCCTTAAAGAGATCGAGGACACGACCGGAGAGGATGACGTGGTCACGATCTGTTACACCAGCGGAACCACCGGGGATCCCAAGGGCATCATGCTCACGCACCTGAACTATTGGGCCAACTGCAAGGACAGCGCCGAGCTGTTCGAACAACCCTATTACTTCACGACCCTCATCATCCTGCCCGTGGACCACTCCTTCGCCCACACCGTGGGCATCTACGCGGCCCTCCTGTGCGGCATTTCCCTCTACTTCGTGGATCCCCGGGGCGGCGGTATCGCCATCCTCCGAAACATCCCGATCAACCTCAAGGAGGTGGAGCCCATCTTCCTGCTCACCGTCCCCGCCCTCTCAGGCAACTTCATGAAGAAGATCATAGCCGGGATCGAGGAGAAGGGCGGCTTCATCGAAAAGCTCTTCAAGGCCGGTATCAAGGCGGGGATCGCGATCAACGGTGACGGATTCAATCCCGCGCCCTTCGGCGTCCGGGCGAGGAACGCCCTTGTCCACGGGATCGCCAAGGCCCTGATCTTCAACAAGGTCAAGAGGATGGTCTTCGGAAAGAACATCCGGTTCTGCGTGGGGGGCGGCGCCCTGCTGGACGTGAAGCAGCAGGAGTTCTTCGCCGCCTTCGGGGTACCGATCTTCCAGGGCTACGGCCTCACGGAAGCCGCCCCCGTCATCTCCTCCAACACCCCCAGCAAGCACAAGTTCGGGACCTCCGGCATCGTGGCTCCTTCGGTTCAGTGCCGCATCCTAAGGCCCGACGGGTCGGAATGCGCGGTCGGGGAGACAGGGGAGATCGTCATCCGGGGCGAGAACGTCATGAATGGGTATTTCCGCAACCCAGAAGCCACGGCCAAGGCCCTCCGGGACGGGGCCCTGTACACCGGGGACCTGGCCTACTACGACAAGGACGGCTTCTTGGTTGTGGTGGGGAGGGAAAAAGCCCTCCTCATCGCGGCGGACGGGGAGAAGTACAGCCCCGAGGAGATCGAGGAGGCCATCGGCACATCCACGGACTGTTTCGCCCAGATCATGGCCTACAACGAGCAGAGCAAGTACACCGCCGGCGTCGTCTCCCTGGAGACCGGTCCCGTGGAGCGGATCATCAAGTCCGAGCGCATCAAGACCGCCGCCGCCCTGATGGACCGG
>JAAYUR010000389.1 GCA_012517645.1 Treponema sp. | reverse complement strand
TCCTCGGTGTTCGGCTCGTCCACCCGGAGTACCCGATCCTTCCGGGCTTTCGAGCCCCGCTCCCCCAGCCATTCCTCCCAGGCCCGTTCCTTGAGGTCGTAGGAGTACCCCCGGCGTCCCCGGAGGAAGGTGATATCCCGGTGTCCCAGGCTCCACAGGTGCTCCAGGGCCAACCGCATCCCCAGAGCCTGGTCCAGGAAGACTTCCCGGATCCCCGATCCTCGGAGGGAGGCGTTGGAATGGACCAGGACGATGGGGCGTTTTTCCGACTCCCGGGAGAAGAAGCCCGAGACGACGTTCTCGTTAGAGACGTCGATGACGATGATCCCATCCACCCGCCGGGCCGCGAAGTCCAGGGCGTAGCGCTTCTCCAGCAGGGGGGAGTCGTCCGTGGCGCCTAGGAGCATCATGTACCCTGTATCCCGAAGCCGCTTGTGGATCGCCTCCGTGATCTCCATGTAGTAGGCGTTGCTGATGGAGATGATGAGGACCCCGACGGTGCGGGACTGCTTGGACGCCAGGCTTCGGGCCAGGGAATCGGGGATGTACTCGTGGGCGCGGATGACCGCCTCGACCCGCTCCCGGGTGTCCGGCCGGACCAGGTCGGGCCGGTTCAGCACCCGGGAGACGGTGGCCGAGGAGACCCCGGCTTCCCGCGCGATATCCTCGATCCGCATGGCTGCTCCTATGTAAGCGCTTTCATATTTTCGCGCCCCCTTAGGAGCCTGTCAAGGAAAACCGGACGAACCCGCGGCAATCCCCCCTACTTCTCCTGCTTCTTCAAGTACAGGAAGCGCTTGATCTTCTGGGTCGGGGTCTTCTCGAAGGGCTCGTGGTGGAGGGCCGCCTTGGAGATGCGGTTGAAGGCCGCGAGTCCCGCGTTGACTTCCTTCCGGATCCTCTCCAGGAGCTCCTCCGCGGAGCGTTCCACGTCCTCCAGGCCGTCCCGTGCCGAGGCCTTGAGGTTCTCGATCACCTCGGGCTTCAGGTGGATCAGGGCCGTCAGGCCCTTGCCGTCCCCGACGACCAGGGACTCCGCCACGTAGGCGGAGCGGTTGATCAGGGCCTCGATCTCCTCGGGATAGATGTTCTCCCCCGAGGCGCCCAGGATCATGGTCTTGAGGCGTCCACGGATATAGAGTCGCCCCTTCTCGTCAAAGACCCCCAGGTCCCCGGTGCGGAACCAACCGTCCGGGGTGAAGACTTCCGCCGTGCGCTCGGGGTCCTTGTAGTACCCCTTCATCACGTTCGGGCCCCGGGCCTGGATCTCCCCCTCCCCCGTGTCCGGCCGGGGATCCGCTATGCGCAGCTCCACCCCCGCCAGGGCGGGGCCGCAGGACCGGTAGTGGGTGCGGAAGGGCCCGCAGCCGGCGATGAGGGGGGCCGTCTCGGTGAGGCCGTAGCCGATGGCGTAGGGGAAGCGGGCCTCCAGCAGGAATTTCTCCACGTCCGCGGCCACCGCCGATCCCCCGATCCCGAAGAAGCGGAGCCTTCCCCCGAAGGTCTTCTTGAGCTTGATGCCCGCTAGTCGGTGGAGCAGGGGCCTCAGGGCCTCGTGCCGGTAGGCTCCCATCTTCTGGAGGGTCGGAAGCACGCTGGACCGGTAGACCTTCTCGATGATGAGGGGGACGGTCAACATGATGGAAGGCCGGATCTTCTTGAGCGCCGGCAGAAGGACCGAGGCCACCGGGGGCTTGTCCAGGTACCAGATGGAGGAGCCCTGGAGGATGGGATCCAAGAAACCGATGGAGCACTCGTAGGTGTGGGCCAGGGGGAGGACGGACAGGAGCCGGTCCGTCCGGCGCAGTCGGATGATGGACCGGGTGGCCAGGATGTCGAAGACCAGGTTGAGGTGGCTCAGCATCACCCCCTTGGAGTTGCCCGTGGTGCCGGAGGTGTAGATGATCGCGGCCAGGGTGTCCGGCTCCAGGGGAGGGAAGGCCGCCGCGAGGTCGGCCGAGGCTGCCGCCTTCCGGGCCTCGGGACCCGCCAGGGACTCCACGGGGACGACGAGGCCCGGGAATTTCCCCAGTTTGGGGGCCAGTTTTTCCGAGACCACCGCGGCCTTGGCCTCCGAGTGGCCCGCGATGGCCGCGATCTGGTCCGGGTGGAAGTCCGTCAGGATCGGGACCACCGTGAATCCCGCGGCGGTGATCCCCAGGTAGGCCACGCCCCATTCCGGGCGGTTTTCCGAGAGCAGGACCACCCGGTCCCCGGGAACCAGCCCGGAGGCCCGGAGTCGGAGGGCCAGGGCGGCGGCCAGGGGAGCCAGCTCCCCGTAGGTGATGGCCAGGCTATCGTCCACGTTGCCCAGGGCGGGGCGCTCCGCGTATGTGGAGGAGCTCTGGAGGAGTACGTCCCGGAGTGTCATCTTCTGGAGTTTGTACACGGTATACCTTCGATTCGTCGCGGCGCGGATGGGGGGCCCCGAGGGCCTCCGTAGAGTTGGACAATAGTACTCGGAAAAGGGTTGCAGGGGGTAGGGGGGAGGAAGGATGAAGGCGGCCGAGGCGCCCCGCAAATCGCCCGGTATTCCGCCGGGCGCTCTGGAGCTGAACCGATTCTGGTGTATACTATCAGGGAGACATTCTATTCCGGGAGAAAGAAATGAGCCGAAGGTTCCGCATCGCCCCCCTGCTGGCCGTTCTCTCTATGCTCACCGCGGCGTCATCGGTCTGGGGGCAGTCCCGGATACCGGCCCAGACTTCGAACTTCCTGTCGGTTACCGGAAATCTCGCGAACGGCGATTCGGACCCTTACCAGGTCGTCTTTTTTGAGGTGCCCGACACGATATCCGGGCCTATCTATTTTGCGGTTTACGACGCTGGGCTCGACAACAATCAGACCGACGCGGACCCCGACCAGGGGAACACCGGTGCATGGCAGTTCGACCTGATCGGCGGATCGGGAACCCTCTCCGGTTCGGGAGCCCGGAACGTGACCCTCACCGGCCCGGAGGCCTACGCCGGGACCGTACTCGGTACTCTTTCAGGAACGGGAAACACGGCGGGGACGGACCAGGCCTGGTCCTACTTCGGCGGCGTCTACCCGAGCCAGGGGGAAAAGGTCGGCAATTCCTACTACTTCAAGGTGGTCGCGACGGTCTCCAACGGGGACAAGAACGCATTCCAGCTGGACGCCTCCTATTCGGCCTCCGGGACCCCCACGGGCGTCTCCGGGCTTCGGGCTTTCGCGTATGCTTGGACCCTCGCCCTTCGGGATCGGGGGACGACGAACCAATGGCTCCTCTATCCCTTCCTGCCGGACAATGCGACCGGAAACCTGGCCATCCACAACTACGATTTTGACGGTCCCACCAACGCCGATACACTGACCCTCCGGGCCAAGACCGGATACGCCGTGGCGGATCCCACGCAATCCGGAGGCGCCGCTCTCTTCCCGGACGACGTGGCAACGAGCCTCTACGACATCACCGCCGTCGAGACGGCCAGCGGCCTGAACCAGCGGAACGGAACCTGGATTCTGGGGATCACGGAAGACGGAGTGGCGGGCGGAGACCCGGTCATCAACACCTCGCTGGCCTTCGCCTCGAACTCCGCGGACGCGACGTGGGCCGAGGGGACCGACACGGCCTACCGAATCTACGCGTCGCCCTATACCCCCGCGGCCGCGGACCGCGTCTCCTTCTCCCCGACCGTCGCGAGCGCCGTCACCGGTTCCTCC
>JAAYUR010000499.1 GCA_012517645.1 Treponema sp. | reverse complement strand
CAGTCCCTGCCGGGCGAGTTCCGCCTGGAGACTCTCCGCCCGGGTCCGGCTTGTGGGGCTGGAGGCCTGGATCCACCATTCCGTGACCGTCACGGTCTTGGGCTTAGGAGCCTGGGAGGACGGGGGTGCGGGAGCCTTCGAGGCCGGGGCGGGGGCATAGGTTCCGCTCTTGGCCGGGGCGGGAAGGGCGGCCCCGGGCTGAGCGGCCGGGGTCGCGGGATAAGCGGGCGCCGATGAACCGGCGGGGCCGGGCAGGGCCGCCGCGGGAGGGTTCTCTCCGTAGACGACCACGACCTCCCCGGAGGAGGGCGGCTGGACGGGGGGAGGCGCCGGGACGGGATTGCGCAGATATTCGTCCGGTTCCGCGGCCCTGGGAGGAGCCTCGTTCCCGATCGCGGCCGGGGCCTGGGGAGCCCCCTTGCGCGGTGCGAACAGCAGGAGCGCCGTCCCGAAGAACACGACCAGGAACAATCCGACGGAAATCACGGTCCACAGGACCTTCTTAGTCTCAACCGGCATCGCAAGCCCCTCCCGAAGGTTGGGGAACCGGTTTTCCCGCCGCCATGAGGTGCGAGGACGCCGGTTCCTTTCTCCTTTATCGGCGGGAAGGCCGGCTCGGCTTAGCGTAACCGCCCTAGTGGTACGAAGCTTGTGAAGCGGGATCCCCTTCGAGGCGCCTCAATGCCGCGTCCAAGCGCCGGGCCAGCCGGGCTTCCGACCCGGAGTTCCGCAGGATTAGGACGGGCCCCGGATATTCCGAACGTCGTTCCCACAGGGGTTTCTGGCGCCGTATCCGATCCAGGATCGCGGCCGCGGAAAGTCCGTCCCGGGCCCGGCCCCGGAGTATCCGCGTCCATACCGGGGACCGGACTTCCAACACCGCGTCGCACCGGGGCGTCTGGGGCAGTTTATAGAGGATGGCCGCGTTCAGGCAGAGATCCTTGGCCCCCGAGTCCCGAAGGACCTCATCGACCAGGGAGAAGAGGACGGGATGCACCAGGGCCTCGTACCGGGCCAGCAGGGCCGGGTCCGCGAAGACCCTGCGGCCTATTGCCCGGCGGTCGGGGCCGCCGTCGGGCTTGAGGATGCCGGGGCCCAGGAGTTCCACAACCGCCGGCAGGCTCCTCTCCAGGGCTGCGTGCCCCAGGACGTCCACGTCGCAGGTTGTCCAGCCCCGTTCGGCCAGGAGCCGGGCCACCAGGTTCTTGCCCGAGCAGTATCCCCCCGTCAGGCCCAGGAGCATCAGTGAATCTCTCCCCAGCGGAAACCGGTTTCCACGTCCACCCGGAGGGGCACGGCCAGACGCACGGCCCCCTCCATCTCCCGCTTCATGAGTTCCGCGGTCTCCTGCGCCCGGGCTTCCGGAACCTCCACGATCAGTTCGTCGTGGACCTGCAGGAGAAGGCGGGCTTCGGGCACGCGCTCGTTCAGGGCGCGGCGGACCCGGAGCATGGCGAGCTTCACGATGTCCGCGGCGCTCCCTTGGATGGGGGTGTTCACCGCCACCCGTTCGGCGGCCTGCTTTTCGGTCTTGTTCCGGGAAGCCACGGCGGGCACGGGCCGACGCCGTCCCAGGAGGGTTCGGACGAACCCCTCCTTCTCCGCCGCGGCGATGGTCGTGTCCATGAATCGACGGACCCCGGCGTAGCGCTCGAAGTAGGCGTCGATGAACCGCTGGGCGTCTCCCCGTCCGATGCCCAGCTCGTTGGAAAGCCGGAAGGCGCTCATCCCGTAGACCACCCCGAAATTGATGGTCTTGGCTATGCGCCGTTGGTCCGGGCCGACCTGGGATTCGGGGATCCCGAAGATCAGGCTGGCGGTCCGGCGATGGATGTCCGCGCCTTCCGCGAAGGCCCTTCGAAGCTCGGGGTCCCCGGAAAGGTGGGCGAAGACCACCAGCTCGATCTGGGAATAGTCCGCGGAGACCAGGAGGTTTCCCGGATCCGCGGAAAAGGCGTTGCGGATCCGGCGTCCCTCCTCCTCCCGGATGGGGATGTTCTGGAGGTTGGGATCCCGGCTGGAGAGCCGGCCCGTGGCGGCTCCGGTTTGCACGAAGTGGGTATGGATGCGCCCGTCTGGGCCCGCCAGCCCCGCCAGGGAGTCCACGTAGGTGCTTTTTAGCTTGGCCAGGGTTCGGTGCCGCAGTATGCGCTCGGGCACCGGGTCCTCCCGGGCCAGCTCCTCCAGGACCGAGATGTCCGTGGAGTAGCCGGTCTTGGTCTTCTTCCCGGTCTGCAGCTTGCGCTCCGTGAACAAGACTTCCTGGAGCTGTTTGGTGCTGGCGATGTTGAACTCGTGGCCCACCAGGCGGTAGATCTCCGCCTCGATGTCCCGCAGGGCTATATCCAACTCCCGGCCGTAGCGCCGGAGCTCCTCTGGATCGACCCGGATGCCCGTGCGCTCCATGTCCCCCAGGACGGGCAGGAGGGGCATTTCCACGTCCCGAAAGAGGTCCGCCAGACCCGCCCGGGCCAGCTCGGGCTCGAAGCGGAGCTTGAGGCGAACCGTCAAGTCCGCGTCCTCGGCGGCGTACCGGGCGGCTTGGGCCAGGGGTACCTTGTCGAAGGTGGAGCCCTTGGGTACCACCTCGTCGTACTCGATGCCCCGGTAGCCCAGGTACGCCTCCGCCAGGGCTTCCAGGTTGAAGGCGGACCGCTCCGCGTCCAGGAGCCAGGCGGCCACCATGGTGTCCCAGGGACGGCAGCGCGGGGCGATGCCCCAGTTTTCCAGGATGTGCCGGTCGAACTTGAGGTTCTGCCCCGCCATGACCAGGTCCTCCCGAGCCAGGAGGGCTCCGAGCTTCTTCTTTAGGGTCGCCTCGGGGATCCCGGTGCCCTCGGGGCAGCGGATGGGGACGTAGCAGGCCTTCCGGGGCTCCACGGCCAGGGAGAAGCCCACGGGGAGCGCGGTAAGGTCGTCCAATCCGTCGGTCTCGCAGTCGAAGGCGAAGACGCCCGCCCGGACGGCCGCTGAAAGCCAGCGATCCAGGGAGGCCTCGTCCGTCACAGCTTCGTATTCGCCGGGACCGGATAGCTCCGGGGGCACCGCGGGATCCACCGCGGGGGGGAAGGGGGACGCGACGGTCGGGGCGGCGGCGGTGCTTCCGGCGGCCGGTGCGGCCCGATCCGGGGAAGACGGTCCGGTTCCTCCCGGGGAGCCCGCCGACCCCGAGAACAGCTCTGCTCCGGATCCGGAGGCCTTGCCCGCCAGGGAGCGCATGCCCTCCCTAAGGAAGAGGGGGCCGGCCGCGGCCCGGTTCAGGGGGCCCACCTCGAGTTCCTCGGGGCCCGCGACCGGCAGGGGCGCGTCCGAGGCCAGGGTGATGAGGGTGCGGGATAGGTACGCGCTCTCCCGGCCCGCGGCCAGTTTGCCGCGGACGCCCTCGGGTTTCACGGATTCCAGGCTCTCGTAGAGCCCGTCCAGGGTTCCGTACTCGGCCAGGAGCTTCCGGGCGGTCTTGTCCCCGATCCCCGGTACGCCGGGAACGTTGTCCGAAGAGTCCCCGG
The DNA here is from genome assembly GCA_012517645.1 of Treponema sp. Lineage (GTDB taxonomy): Bacteria > Spirochaetota > Spirochaetia > Treponematales > UBA12059 > JAAYUR01. The sequence goes on along the minus strand of JAAYUR010000499.1, from coordinate 1,618 downwards.
TCAGGGACAGGTAGTCCAGGATGCGCGGCGGGGGAACGCCCCACTCCGCCTCGACCTCCTCGGGGCCCAGGCTCCTGTAGGAAGTGTCCTTCTCGGGCCGGAGGGCGCGCACGGAACCTCCGACCAGCTGGAGAAGGTCCTTGTCCCCGGACACGATCCAGCACTCCCGGTTTTCGGCTCGGCACCGCTCCGCCAACGCGGCGATCAGGTCGTCCGCCTCGTAGCGGTCCGCCCGGAGCACCGGAAGCCCCAGGGCCCGAAGGATCTCCTCGACCAGGGGGACCTGGGCGTGCAGGTCCTCGGGGGTCTTCTGCCGGGTGGCCTTGTAAGCCGGGAACATCTCATGCCGGAAGGTGGGCACGACGCTGTCGAAGACCGCCGCGAAGGCGCCGGGGTTTCGATCCTCGAAGAGAGCGAAGAGGAAGCGGAAGAACCCGTAGACCGCGGAGACATTGGCCCCTTGGGGGTTTTTCAGGGGCCGGTTGATGAAGGCGTAGTAGGAGCGATAGATGATAGCGTAGCTGTCCAATAGATAGAGGGCGGGTTTTCGTGAGTCCATGCCTAGAGTGTAGTCGGGAGGCGACCGGCTGGCAATGACGGGGGTCGATGGACAGTGGTTAGTGGACAGTGGACAGTATCGCCCGTCAAAGCCCTTTTCCGGATCTACGTTCCGGCCGCCGGCCGCGGTTCACTGTCCACGAATCAAATCCGCCAGATCCCGGACGTCGCAGGGTTTCTGGAGAATTCCGGCCAGCCCCAACTCGGAATCCAGGGCCAGGAGATCATCCCGGTCCGTATACCCCGTCAGGAGGATCAGCCGGGTCCGGCAAAAACGGGAACGGACTTCCCGAAGGACTGTATCTCCCTTGATTCCGGGCATGCGCCAATCGCAGACCACCGCCGCAGGTTCCAGCCCGGCGGCCGAGAGTCCGTCCAGGGTCTTCAAGGCGGATTCTCCGGACAGCGCGGTCTCAACCTTGTACCCCGGTCCCAGGATCGACTCTAGGCGGTGACGAAGGGCCAGGAGCAGGACGGCTTCGTCGTCCACGCAAAGCACCAGCCGTTCAGTCATCGCGGTTCTTCCCGGAAGATTTGCCGACTGGGACGATGCCCGCGGAGGGCAGGCTCACGGTGAACACCGTCCGTCCGGGCCGGGACTCGAACTCGAGGCGCCCCCGGTGGGACCGGACGATCTCCAAGGCCGTGGCCAGACCGAGTCCGTATCCCTCACCGGCGGGCTTGGTGGTGAAAAAGGGTTCGAAGATCCGGTGCGCAAGATCTTCCGGTATGCCGGGCCCGGAATCCTCCACGGAGACTTTGATGCCCTCGGAGGTTTCCCGGCCGTGGACGGCCAGGGTTCCGGTTTCACCCACGGCGTCCAGGGCATTGTCGATCAGGGCCATCCAAACCTGCTGTAGCTTGTCCGTGTAACAGCGATACTTCGGAAGACCGGCGTAGTCCCGAAGGATGCGGATTCCGCCTCCAAGGCGGGTCTTGGACAGCTCCAGAACGGCATCGATCTGCTCGGCCAGGTCCGTAACCGCCGGAGTTCCCCGATGATCCCGGTGGGTGTAGACTCGCAGTGCCTGGACGACCGCGGTGATCCGTCCCAGGGAAT
>JAAYUR010000251.1 GCA_012517645.1 Treponema sp. | reverse complement strand
TCCTGTGACGGCCACCCGGAGGGGCATCATCAGATCCCCCAGCTTGCAGCCGGCCTCGGCCGCCTTGGCCCGGAACTTCTCCTCGCTGGCGGGGATGTCGGACAGGTCGCAGCCCGGAAGCAGGGCGGCTGCGATCCCCAGGAGCTCCGCGGCCCGGGGAGCGTCCAGCTTCTTGGGGATGAACTCCTCGACCGGGGCCAGGGGAGGCTCGGAAAAGAGGTAGGACAATTTGGCCGGAGCCTCGCTCAGATAGGCCAGCCTCTCCTTGATCAGGGGTACGGCCTCCCGGAATCGCCCGGCTTGGGCCGCGTCGGGGGCCCTGCCGGGAGCCCCGAAGAGTCCCCCCTCCACCGCGAAGGGCAGGAGCAGCTCCGCCAGCTCCCCGTCCTCCTTGGCCCGGATGTACTGGCCGTTGAACCACTCGAGCTTCACGTAATCGAAGACCGCGGGGGCCTTGTTGATCCGCTCGATCCGGAAGAGCCGGGCGAGGTCCGAAAGAGAATAGAGATCCCGGCCGTCCTCGTAGCTGGCCCCCAGCATGGCCACGTAGTTGATCAAGGCTTCCTTGACGTAGCCCTTGGAGCGGAATTCGTTGACCGCCGTCGCGCCGTGGCGCTTGGAGAGCTTGTGCCCGTCCGACCCCAACACCATCGGCAGATGACAGAGCGCGGGGGGAGTCCAGCCGAAGGCCTCGTACAGGATCATGTGAAGGGGAGCCGAGGGAATCCACTCCTGGGCCCGCATGACGTGGGTGATCTCCATGAGGTGATCGTCCACTACGTTGGCCAGGTGGTAGGTAGGAAAGCCGTCCGATTTTAGAAGAACGGGATCAGGGTTGACGTCCGAGTTCTTCCACTCGATCTCTCCCAGAAGGAGGTCCCGGAACTTCGTGGTCCCCTCGAGAGGTATCTTTAGCCGGATCACATGGGGTTCCCCGGCGGCGGCCCGGCGCTCGGCTTCGGCGCTCTCGATGTTCCGGCAAGCCCGGTCGTAGCCGTAGCTGGCCGCGCCCTCCCCCTCCTCGGGTTCCGCGTCGGACCGCATCCTGGACAGCCGGTCTTCCCCGCAGAAACAGCGGTACGCCTTCCCCGCCTCCACCAGCCGGGCTGCGTACCGTCGGTAGAGGTCGAACCTCTCGGATTGGACGTAGGGACCGAAGGGTCCTCCCACGTCCGGGCCCTCGTCCCAGTGAATCCCCAACCATTCGAAGGTGTCGTAGAGGTTCTTGACGTATTCCTCCGAGGAACGGGTCCGGTCCGTATCCTCCAGACGAAGGATGAATTTTCCTCCATTCGCCCGGGCGAAGAGGTAGTTGAACAGGGCGGTTCGCACCCCCCCGATGTGCTGGAGCCCCGTCGGCGACGGGGCGTAGCGGACTCGAACGCTCATACGGACTCCCTGGGGCCCGGGCTTGGAAGGAAACTCTCCCGGGTACAATCGGCTTGTGGGGGGATTATAGACGGCGGGAGTTCGGGGGTCAAGAATCGAGGGTTCCCAAGGGCTCGAGACAGCCGGATCGGGAAGGCGGTCCGATCAGATCCCGGCCGCAAAGGCCCGGATGGAGTGGGAAACCAGGACTAGGGCGGCGGAGAGCGCCAAGCAGGCGACCCATCCGATCACTCCCGTCCAACCGGGGGTCTCCTTCCGGCGAAACCAGGCCAGCAACTCCCGAACCAGGCCCCCGAGGCCGGTGAGGAAGGCCGCCGAGGAGAGCGCGGACACGACGCCCAGAAGCAGGATCTGGGTATCCGCGAGGAAGCCCTGGAAATTCCCGAGGATGTAATAGTAGAAGGCCAGGAGGTCCAGGCCGAGAAAATACAAAGCCGCCCGCTTGAAGGCGGATCTCCAGACGGACTTCCCGGTTATGGAATCCCTCACCGGCTCCTCCCGCCTCACAAGGTACATTCCCGGGGGAGATCGCGCAAGGGATCCTAGACGCCGGGATCCGCCGCGGTATGGAAAAGCGGCCGGAGATCGGATAGACTCGAATCCGGGTCAACCGGACCCCGAGGAATCCGGATGAAAAAGTTCATCGCCTGGCTGATTGTCCTTGTCGTCCTCGCAGGAGCCGTATTCGCGGCGGGTTGGGTCCAGTTCCGGGTCCCCGCGGGCCGCTACGGCGTCTATGTGACCAAGACCGGAGGTTGGCATTCCGAAGTCCTAGTTCCCGGCGGCTTCGCCTGGACCTGGGAGGCCCTGATACCCTCGAACTTGAGGCTGTTCCGATTCGCCCTGGAACCCAGGATCCAGACGGTCACCCTGTCCGGCTCTCTCCCCTCCTCGGAGGTATACTCGGCCTTTGCCGTAGGCAACCCGGATTTCTCGTATGAAGTCTCCTACGACATCGCGGTATCCCTTCGACCGGAGGCCCTGCCCGGGCTCGTGGAATCCCGGAAGATCGAGACCCAGGAGGCCCTGGACGCTTGGACGGCTGAGGCGCTACGCACCGCAGGGGAGGCCCTCCGAGGCCTGGTTCTGGCCCGGTCCTCGGACTCGGATTGGATCACTTCCGTGCTGCGGGCGGATCCGGCCTCCGTCTCGGACCTCGCCTCCCGGATCGGCGCCTCGGTTCCGGAGCTGGACATACGCTCCGTTTCCCTGCGATCGATCCGGGTTCCGGACCTCGACCTGTACAAGGCCGTCAAGGCCAAATACCTTGGTTTCCTGGAAGCCGCGGACAGCGCCCTTGGCCGTACCCTGGAACGGGAAGCCCAGGCGCGGGTCCAGACCGAGCTTAGGCTGGAGTCCTTGGAGCGGTACGGCCAGCTGATCACCAAGTATCCCAAGCTGATCGATTTCCTGGCCGTGGAAAACCGGACGGACCCCTCTCTGCTGGAAGCCCTGGGTAAGCGGACCGAGTAAAGGCATGGAGTACTTCTTCAACTTTGACAAGCTGGGCTACCTCAAGGGGGGGCGTCCGGAGGGTTGCATCCTCTGTCTGGTCCGGGACGGATCGGACCAGGTGGAACGCCTGGTGGTCCACGAGACGGAACGGTTCATGGTTTCCCTGAACCTCTACCCCTATAACCCGGGACATCTTTTGGTCTTCCCCCGCCGGCACGTCACGGACGTTCGGGAGATGGAGGGCGCGGAGAAAACCGAGCTGGACGCCTTGACCGACCTTTGCCTGGACGCCCTGGAGCGGGCGTTCCATCCCGGGGGGTTCAATATAGGCTACAACATGGGACTCGTGGCGGGGGCCTCCATCGACCATCTTCACCTGCATATCATCCCCCGCTTTCCCCGGGAGATAGGGATCGTGGAGCTGATCGCGGGAAAGCGCGTCCTGGTCCAGGATCCCCTGGAAACCCAAGCCCTGCTTCGGAAGGTGTTTGCGGAACTCTCCCCTTAGGCGAGGGGAAGGATGACCAGAAGGTCGCCCTCCCCGGGAACCACCCGGATACGACCGTCCACGGCCTCGTTGCTGACCCCGAAATCCCCGGGGCCCCAGGTAAGCCCCTCCAGGGGCCACCGGAGCCCGGCGCTCCTCATCCCCCTCGCCCCCGTTGCCAGGGGAAAGACCGATATGATGGAACCCTTCGGGACCGCCGCCTCGAAGGGCCGATCCGCAAGGACGACTCTCTCCCGGGCGGTCCACCATTCCCGGGGACGAAGTCTTCGTTCGAAGATCGCCCGAAGGGCCAGAAGGTGATCCAGGCGCCCTCCCCCGCCTCCG
>JAAYUR010000522.1 GCA_012517645.1 Treponema sp. | reverse complement strand
TCTGACCAGCAAGGACGGGCAGACCGCCCTGGTCATCGCGGTCGGACGGAACGACGTGGACCTGTGCCGCAGGCTGTTGTCCTACGGGGCCGACCCGGATATCGCGGACAAGCTCGGGTTCTCCGCGCGGAAATACGCCGAGCTATTCCATAACCCGGACATGGTGGGCCTGTTCGCGCGGTGACCTCGCCGGAAGGGGTGACTCGGTGATCGTCCTGGAAACCGGCCCGGAAGGCTTCTCCCTCTCCATGGAAGGACATCGGGTGATCGTCCATTCCGAGCGCAGGCCCTGCGTGGAGCTGGGGACCGGAGAGGATGCCCGGTCCGGCCGGAACGGGAGCGTCCGCCGGGATGGCCGGATCCGGTACCTCCCGCTCAGGAAATTCCGGATCGAGGAGTCCTCTCCGACCCGGGCGATCGTTGATTTCGAGGGAAGGCTCCGATTGGACGCTCGGCTTGCCGGAGGCGTTCTGCGGCTCGGCTTCGAACGCCCCACGGACCGATACGACCGGTTCCGGTTGCGGCTGGCCGCCGTGCCCGGAGAGGCCGTCTTCGGCTGCGGGGAACGGTTCGGCCGCCTGGACCTCAAGGGCCGCTCTGTGGCGCTCCGGGTGGAGGATCGGGGGAGCCGGCGACAGTTCTGTCCCATTCCGCTGCCGAGGACCCTCAAGCGGAACGGCCGGCGGATCGACTCCACCTACCTGCCCCTCCCGTGCTTCGTCTCCACCGAGAGATACTGGGTCTTCGCGGATACCTCCTCCTATGCGCGCTTCGACTTCCGCTCGTCCAGGCAGACGGTTCTGGAGTTTCGCCGGACCCCCCGGGAGATCGCCGTGGGCCGGGGCGGGAGCGCCGCGGAAACGGCGGCCTCCCTGGCCTATCACGCGGGCCGACCGCCTCCGGTTCCCGGGTGGACCCGGACGGGGGTCATCCTGGGCGTCGGAGGCGGCGCCTCCGAGGTCCTTCGGAAGCTGAACGCCGCCCGGGAAGCCGGAGTTCCGGTCTGCGCGGTATGGGTCCGGGACTGGTGCGGTTTCCGGAACACCCGGCAGGGGTTCCACGTTTACTGGAACTGGGAGCCCGACGAGGGTTTGTACCCGGATCTCCCGGGATTCATATCCCGGCTTCGCTCGGAGGGTGTGCGGTTCCTGGGATACATCAATCCCTACCTGGCTGCCGACGGCGGACTCTTCCCGGAAGTCCGGGATCGCGGCCTTCTGGTGCGCTCGCCCGCAGGCGGGGAGTATCGGTTCGGAGCGGGGCCGTACGCCTCGGCGATGCCGGATCTGACGAATCCCCAGGCCTTCCGCTGGGTCAAGGATACCCTGAGGGCCCGGATGATCGGCCCGGGCATGTCCGGATGGCTCTTGGATTTCGGGGAAGAGCTTCCGGATGACGCCGTTCTCCATTCCGGGGAAAAGCCTCGGGACCTCCGCAACCTCTGGCCCGTGCTCTGGGCCCGGGCCTGCAGGGAGGCGATCCGAGAAGCGGGCGCCTCCGAGGAGATCGCGTTCTTCCAGCGTTCGGGCTGGGCGGGGTCTCCGGCCCTGGTCTCGGGCTTTTGGGCGGGAACCCAGATCGCGGACTTCAGCGACGCGGCGGGAATCTCAAGCGTCGTGCCCGCGGGACTGTCCGCGGGCCTGTCCGGCGCCGGATTCTGGCATTTCGACGCGGGCGGCTGCGTTTCCGGGTCCTTTGGATCCCGCAATCCCGAATGCCTCAAGCGGTGGTTCGAGATGGCGGCGTTCTCCCCGATCTTCCGTACCCAGGAGGGCATCCGGCCCCTGGCGGACAGCCAGTATTGGACCGATTCCTCCTGTCTCCGGCATTTCGCCCGGATGGCGGGAATCTTCGCGGCCCTGGCCCCCTATCACGAGGCGGCGGCCCGGGAATGCTCGGAGGCCGGACTGCCACCCGTCCGCCACCTGTGGATCCACTACGAGGAGGATCCTGAAGTCCGGTTCCTGGATCACCAGTACCTCTACGGGAGGGATCTTCTGGTCTGTCCGGTGTTTCGTAAAGGGCAGGAGGTGAAGGACGCGTGGCTGCCCCCGGACCGCTGGGTGCATTTCTGGACCAGCCGGGTCTTCCGAGGCGGCCCGGTCAGCCTGGATGCTCCCTTGGGGTACCCTCTGGTGTTCTACCGGGAGTCGTCCCGCTTCGCACCCCTCTTCGATACCATCCGAAGGACCGCCCGGAGGCTCTGACCCGGCCGTTCAGCCCGGATCCCGCAGTTCAGCCTTCCAGCTTCTGCCGTATGATCTCGGCGATCTCGTCCTTGGGTTTGGACAGGGCGAAGGAGACCTCGTCCTGCAGGAGATTGAGGGCGGAGTCATAGAGCTTTCGCTCCAGGATCGGCAGTTCCTTGATCTTGGACCGGTGATAGAGGGATCGAACCACGGAGGCGATGTCCATGACGGAACCCTTCTTGAGCAGGTCCAGGTTCATCTGGTATCGGAGCTTCCAATCCGAAGGTATGGGCGCGTATTCTTCGGCGATGAAGTTCAGGGCTTTAAGGGCCTCGCTCTTGGGCACGATGGGGCGGATGCCCAGTTCCCGGGCCTTGTCCACCGGGACCATCACGGTCATGTCCGAGAATTCCAGATAGATGATGTAGTAGAGGACCGAGGCGTCCTTGAACTTCTTTTCCGTGATGGAGGTGATCCGGCCGACCCCCTGGCTGGGGTAGACGACCCTCTGGTCCACCTTGAACTCTGTAGCCGGAGAATTGCTCATATAGGTATGGACAGTTTAAAGAAAAAAACTCTAAAAGTCAATTTGAACGGGAATTAGCGGGGGCCTGCGGACGCCGCGCTCCCCGAGCCCCCCGGCCTGCCCCGTCCCGGACCCCGGGCTGTGCGGGGACCCTCACTCGGTGGTCACGCTCTTGGCCAGGTTCCGAGGCCGGTCCACGTCCCTGCCCAGTTCGGAAGCCACCGCCCGGGCGTAGAGCTGCAACGGGATCGTCTCCAGGACCGGAGAGAGCACCTCAAGGCTGGGCGGCACCAGGAATACCTCGTCCGCGGCCTCCGAAAGCCGAGGGTCGTCCCGGTTCGACACGGCGATGACCGGCCCCCTGCGCGCCCGCACCTCGGACATGTTGGAAAGAGTGCGGTCGAAGCTCTCCCCGTCCGCCAGAAGGGCGAAGGTAGGGACATCCGGACTTACCAGGGCCAGGGGGCCGTGTTTGAGGGCTCCGCCCGCGAAACCCTCGGCGTGGACGTAGCTGATCTCCTTGAGCTTCAGGGCTCCTTCCAAGGCTGCGGGGTAGAGGACGCCCCGGCCCAGGAAGAGGGCGCTCCGGGCTCCGCTCCACCGTTTCGCCAACTCCTCCACCCGGGATTTCAGGCCCAGGGCCTGCTCGATCTTGCCGGGGAGCGCCTCGAGCTCCTCCACCGCCTGTCGACCCTCCCCCAGGGAGAGGTACCGGGAACGGCCGACCGTCAAGGCCAGGAGGGCGCAGCAGACGATCTGGGCGCTCCAGGACTTCGTGGCGGCCACGGAGTGCTCGGGACCCGCGTGGACGTAGATTCCGCTTCCGCAGAGCCGCGCCAGGGTGGATCCGACCCCGTTCACGATGCCGATCGTCCGTCCGCCCTTCATCTGGATCTCCCGCACCGCCGCCAGGGTGTCCGCGGTCTCCCCGGACTGGCTGACGGCTACGTACAGCGAATCCTTGTGCACGATGGGGTTGGCCGATCTCAGTTCGCTCGCGTCCTCCGCCCGGGAAGGGATACGGGCCCAGGTTTCCACGATCCGGGCTCCGACCATGGCGGCGTGCAGGGCGGTGCCCATGGCGACGAAGACGATTTCCCGGATACCCTGGATTTCCCGGGGGGACAGCTCCAGGCCGCCCAGCTTGGCCGTGCCCAGGTCCTTGACCAGACGGCCGCCGTTTCCCAGGGCCCGGGCCACGGCTTGGGGCTGTTCGAAGGTTTCCTTCAGGAAGAAATCGGGGTGGGCGCCCTTGTCGCCCTCCGCGGTCCGGGCCGGCAAGGTCTCGGCTTCCCGGTCGGAGAGCTCGCCCCGCAGGTTCCGGATTTCCCAGGACTTGGGCTGGAGCACGGCTATTTCCCCGTCCTGAAGGAAGACGGCCTTTCGGGTATGGGAGGCGAAGGCCGAGGGGTCGCTGGCCAGGAAGGCCTCGCCGTCGCCGATGCCGACGGCCAAGGGACTGCCGTTCCGGGCGCCGATGATCAGGCCCGGCTTGTCCGCGAAGGTCACGGCGATGCCGTAGGTGCCGGAAATCCGTTTCAGGGCGCTAATGACGGCCTCCGTGGGGCCTTTTGTCTCCAGTTCCTTCTCGACCAGCTGGGCGATGACCTCGCTGTCCGTGTCGCTTGTAAAGAGTGTTCCCTGGGATTCCAGCTCCTTGCGTATCTCCGCCCAGTTGTCCAGGATGCCGTTGTGGGCCACGGCGACCCGGCCCCGGGAGCCAAGGTGGGGATGGGCGTTCTTGTCCGACACGATCCCGTGGGTCGCCCAGCGGGTATGCCCGATCCCGGATTTCGCGGCCGACGAGGCGGGGAGGATCGCCTCCAGGTTTTCCAGCTTGCCCTCTTTCTTGAACACCCGGATGGAGCCTTCCGAGGTAAGGGCGATTCCGGCGGAATCGTAGCCCCGGTATTCCAGCAGGCGGAGTCCCTGGACAAGAAGGGGAAGCGCCTTACGGGGGCCCGTGTATCCGATGATTCCGCACATGGTTCGCTCCTTTTCCGGACTACGCCGGTCACCCGTATATGATGCGCCGTATCTGCCGCAGGGAACGGGGCTCCGCCGCGAATCTGCCCGCGGCCAGTTCCCCCGCGAGGCGCTTGAAGATCCCCTCGTTCGTCCAGCCCCGCTTTTGGAGCTCCGAGTGCCGGCGCAGGACGTACCGCTCCGGGGTTTCCTCCGTGAAGGCCCAGATGTCCTCGAGAAGCAGGGTCAGGTCCGAGGGAGAGAGACCGTACCGCTCACAAAGATATTGTCTTCGCTCCAGGGAAAGGGGATGACTCTTCTGTTGTGCCGGTACTCCCATGGCGGGACTATGATGAAGCCCGGGATATATGTCAATA
>JAAYUR010000183.1 GCA_012517645.1 Treponema sp. | reverse complement strand
CATGCCTAAGCATGTAAATCCTTTTGGATCTTAGAAATAAAAGCGCCCCGCCGGAAGGCGGGGCCTTGTTCCCGACCCGGGCGCCGTGCTTCGCGGCGACCCGAATCAGTATCTGCGGGGACGGTCCCCGTAGCCTCCCGAGGACCGGGGCTTGTCCATGGCTTCGTTGACGCGCAGCTGGCGCCCCTCGAACTCCTTGCCGTCCAGGGCCTGGATGGCGGCCTGGGCCGCCGATTCCTCCGCCATTTCCACGAAGGCGAAGCCCTTGGACCGGCCCGTGACCCGATCCATAACGACGTTCGCGGACAACACTTCCCCATACTGGGAGAAGAGATTCTTCAGGCTGGATTCAGTGGTGGAGAAGCTGACGTTCCCCACGTAGATCTTTTTGGCCATTCCGGGAATCCTCGAGGTCGGGGCCGGTGGGCGGCCCGCCGATTCAACCCGCCCAGGGCGGGTCGACGCCGTTTCGAATCGAACGTACGCAGGATAACTATAGACCCGCCGAACCGAGCCGTCAATTCCGATCCTCGATCTTTCTTGACAAAGGGAAGTCGATTCGTATAATCAATTCCTAATAGTAAGTAGGAGGAGCCATGAAGGCTAACGTGTATTTAGCCCTTCCTCTTACTGGTTTGATCCTGGGATGGACGATCCGCTGGCTGTATGCCAGATTTCAACTTTCCTCGGCCGAACAGTCGGCCGAGCGAATTAAACAGGAAGCGGTCAAGCAAGCCGAGGCCGAGAAGAGGGAAATCCTCGTCGAAGCCAAGGACCAACTCATTCGGGAGAGAAACCAGCAAGAGCGCGAGATCCGGGAACGCAGGGCAGAACTTCAGAGATTCGAGCGACGGATACTTCAGAAAGAAGAGAGCCTGGACAAGAAAGTCCAATCCCTGGACAAGCAGGAGCAGACCCTGCAGGCCCGGGAGGCGCAGGCCCAGGAGAAAGAGGAGTTCCTGGCGGGCCAGGAGGAACGGTACCGAAGGGAGCTCGAGCGCATCTCCGGCCTATCCTCCGAGGAAGCCAAGAAGATCATCATCCAAGGCCTGGAGAACGAAGCCAAGCGGGACGCCCAGGTCATCATCAACAAGATCGAGCAGGAAGCCCAGGTAGCCTCGGACCGGAGGGCTCGGGACATCCTGGTGACCACCATCCAGAGGCTCGCCACGGAAGTGACCACCGAGGTCACCGTGACCAGCGTCAGCCTCCCCTCGGACGAAATGAAGGGCCGGATCATCGGCCGGGAAGGCCGGAACATCCGGACCCTGGAGACCCTGACCGGGGTGGACGTGATCATCGACGACACTCCGGAGGCGGTCGTCATCTCCTGCTTCGATCCCGTTCGCCGCGAGATCGCGCGGGTATCCCTGGAACGGCTCATCTCGGACGGGCGCATCCATCCGGCCCGGATCGAGGAGGTCGTCCAGAAGGTCACCCGGGAGATCAGCCAGAAGATCTTCGAGGAGGGCGAGAAGGTCGTCTTCGACCTGGGCCTCCACAACATGAACCCCGAGCTGATCAAGGCCCTGGGGCGTCTCCACTACCGCACAAGCTACGGCCAGAACGTCCTGGCCCACTCCAAGGAGGTGGCGGTCATCGCGGGCATGCTGGCCGCGGAGATCGGCCTAAACCGGGAGATCGCCAAGCGCGGGGCCCTGCTCCACGACATCGGAAAGGGCGCGGAGACGGACAGTGACCTCAATCACGCGGAAGTGGGAATGGAACTGGCCAAGAAGATGGGTGAAGACCCCCGGGTCATCAACGCCATCGGTTCCCACCACGCGGACGTGGAACCCTCCTGTCCCGAGAGCGTCATCGTCCAGATGGCGGACGCCATCAGCGCCGCCCGGCCCGGGGCGCGGCGGGAGACCCTGGACAACTACATCAAGCGTCTCGAGAACCTGGAGAACATCGCCGAGAGCTTCTCCGGCGTGGACAAGGCCTACGCCATACAGGCCGGACGGGAGCTGAGAATCCTGGTGAACAACGAACAGGTTTCCGACGACGACGCCAAGGACCTCTGCAAGTCCATAGCCAAGAAGATCGAGACGGACCTGAGGTATCCCGGCCGTATCAAGGTCACGATCATCCGGGAAACCCGCATCGTCGAGTACGCGCGTTAGCGCGTACTCGACGATGCGGATCGGAATCCTTCGGATTCCGGCTGGCAACAAAAGCGAGTACGCGCGATGAAAAAGCGCTGAGCGCTTTTTCATCGCGGCAACGAAGCCCTTCGGGCTTCGTCGAGGTTTGCGGATCGACAAGCGAGGGGGCGGCGCAGGGCGCCGCTCCCGTTTTTTGGGCCCCCGGGCGGGCCGAGGGGAACTTCGTGCAGGAAACAGTCCGGGTTCTAATGCTGGGGGATGTGATCGGGGATCCGGGCCTCCGGGCCCTCTTCGCGGGGCTCCCGGCGCTCATCAAAAAGACCCGGGCCGACCTGGTCGTCGCGAACGGAGAGAACGCCGCCGGGGGGTTCGGCATCACCCGGGAGGCCGCGGACCGGATGTTCTTGCTGGGGGTCGACGTGATCACCACGGGCAACCACGTCTGGGAGAAGAAGGACGTGGACAAGCTCCTGGAAGGGGAGACCCGGATCCTCAGGCCCGCCAACTACCCCCCCGGAGCTCCCGGGACGGGATTCCGGGCCTTCGAGAAGGACGGGGTTTCCTGGCTCGTCCTGTCCCTTCAAGGCCGGGAGCGGATGTACCCGATCGACTGCCCCTTCCGCACGGCGAAGGATATCCTGAAACGGCATAAGGGCGCCCTGGCCGTCGTGGACTTCCACGCGGAGTCCACGGAGGAGAAGGAGGCGTTGGCCTTCCACCTGGATGGAGAGGTCGCCGTGTTGGCGGGGACCCATACCCATGTCCAGACCGCGGACGAGCGGATCCTGCCCGGCGGGACCGGCTACATCACGGACCTGGGTATGACGGGCCCGGCCGATTCGGTCATCGGGGTCAAGACGGACCTCTGCGTGCGCAGGAGCCTTACCCAGATGCCCTTAAAGATGGAATCCGCCGAGGGGGAGGCCGGAATCCAAGGAGCCCTCTTCGAGGCGGATGTCCGATCCCGCAGGACCCTGTCGATTCTCCGAATCCGCGGATGACGCCGATCCGGCGCCGCGCCGTTCCTTGCGCTTCGATCCGGGAATGGCGTATAGTTACCCTGATATGAGCGACCTCCTGGAACGCGACGTCTCCTCCTTGATCGATCGCTTGCACGACACGGAGCGGGACCTCGAGGCGACCTATCTGTCCCTCGGGGAACTCTTCCCAAAGCTCGTGGCGGAGACGGACGCCAGCGCCAGGACCGCCGGAGACTCCCTGGCCGCGATCCGGCAATCCAGGACCGGGACCGAGAAGGCCGAGGCCGACGACTTCCTGGCCTCCGCCTCCGGTTTCTTCCGGGATCTGCGGGAGCGGGACAAAACCTTCCTGGCCGCCGTCAACGCCGGCATCGAGCGCATCGCGGCCCTGGACGAGATCATCGCCCGGGTCCGGTCCGACTCCGAGGAGATGGAGATCGTCTCCCTGAACGCCCTCACCGCGGCTCTCAAGTCCGGATCCGCGGGGCGCGGCTTTTCGGTCATCACCGACGAGCTGAAGCAGATCTCCTTCAAGACGATCTCCGTCACCGAGGACATAAGCGCCCAGGGTCGGAAACTGCTGGATTCCTTTCGGTCCCTGGGCGCGATCCTGACCGATCTGGACGCCCTTCAGGAGCGTTTTTTCGAGGAAATGAGGAGCACCCTCGCGGAAGGGTTTTCCGCGCTGGATTCCAGGGTCCGGGAAGCCGCCGAGGCCTTCGGTGCCTTGTCCCGGGAGGCCGCGGGTGTCCGGGAGCCCATTCTCGGCATCATGCAGGGGATACAGGTCCAGGATATCCTTCGGCAGTCCATTGACCACGTCGTCATCTCCCTGCGGGAGGTGTTCAAGGACCCGACCGTCTCCCTCAAGGACGAGCTGGTCTTCACCGCGGCGGTCGCGGATCTTTCCGCATCGGTTCTCGCGGACGTGATCGAGCGCATCCGGGAAGGCGTGACCGGAATGGGAGGCCACGTCGATGAGGTGGTAGCATTCGTGGAGGACCTGGAGCTCCGGCGCCAGAGGACCGTCAGCATCTGTGAGGACTTCGGCATCGGTTCCGGAGAGGCCGCGGTCAAGGCGGAGACCTACCTGGCCCTGAAGGGGCGGGCCCTCTCGGCGGGACGGAGCCTCTCCGCGCAGGTCCGGCAGCTGAACGACTCCTTCCGGGTCCTGGCGTCCCTGCTGGGCAAGTTCCAGAACATCGTCATCGCCTCCCGGATCGAGATAGCCCGGACCCGGGCCCTCTCCGTGGTGTCCAACACCGTGGCCGGGATGATCGAGATCACCGAAAGCCTGGGGAGGGATGTGGGCCAGGCGACGGACCTTACCAAGTCCTTCATCAAGACCACGAGCTCGGAGATCTTGGCCTACGACAAGGTCCAGGAACGGAACGACGAGAGGCTCACCCTGTCCGTTCGCCGCATGGAGGACGAGCTCCGAAGGCTGGAATCCTCCCGGGAACGGGTCCGGGAGGCGATCGTCTCCTTCCGCCTCTACACTCCTCAGTTCTTGGACCTCATCCGGACAGCCCGGGAATCCCTGGATCGGTTGTCGGGGCTCAAGGATACCCTGGAGCTCCTCCGGACGGAGATAGAAGCTCTCAAGCGGCGGGCTTCCCGGGAGGCCGAGGGACTCCAGGGGAGCGGGGACGAGCTGCACTCCATCCGGAACGAGCGGCTCCGCCGAATGGTGGAGCGATTCACCATCTTCACCCACAAGAAAACCGCCGGAGTCCTGGGGGATTTCGCCGTGGAGGAAGGGGTGGAGTCCGGCGAAGTCACCCTGTTCTGACCGTCCATGTACCGCTGCGAGATCCGGGGCTTCCCGGCCCCGGTCGTCACCCTTCACCCCGGCGAATACTACTCCACCGGAGAGGACCTTGTGCTTTCCACGGTCCTGGGTTCCTGCGTGGCGGTGGTCCTGTTCGATCCGGAACATGAGATCGGCGGCCTGAATCATTTCATGCTCCCGGGATCCGTGGACTCCGCCCGGCCCCTGCTCTCCGAGAGCGCCCGGTACGGAATGTACGCGATGGAACTGCTGATCAACGACATGATGAAGAAGGGCGTCCACAAGGGGGACCTGAGGGCCAAGGTTTTCGGCGGGGCCTCTTTGCTGGAGTATTCGGGCGGCTCCGCGGGTCGGATCCCGGAGAGCAACATCCGGTTCACCTTTTCCTACCTGGAGGGAGAAGGCATCCCCGTCCTGGCCCGGGACGTGGGGGGCTCCCTGCCCCGGAAGATCTTCGTGTATCCCCGGACCGGGAAGGTGCTGCTCAAGAGGATTCCGCGAACCCGCCTGACCGCGGTCCGGAAAGAGGAAGCCGGCTTCCTGCGGGAGATCCGAACCCTGGAATCCGGCCCGGTCGTCCTGTTCGGCGAACAGGGCCCGGAAACCTAGTCGCGGTCCCCGCAGCCCGAAGCAAGGGTCTGGGGACCTTCGTCGCACTCCAGGATGAAGTCCCCCTGGGGCATGTAGACCCGGGAATTGGGGGGGACCGACCGGGTCAGCCAGACGTTGCCCCCGATGACGGAGCCTCGTCCGATGACGGTTTCGCCCCCCAGGATGGTGGCTCCCGAGTAGATCGTGACGTCGTCCTCGATAGTGGGATGCCGCTTCACGTTCCCCTCGCTCTTGCGCACCGAAAGCGCCCCCAGGGTGACGCCCTGGTAGATCTTGACCCGATCCCCGATGACCGCCGTCTCGCCGATGACCACCCCCGTGCCGTGGTCTATGAAGAACATCCGCCCTATCCGGGCGCCGGGGTGTATGTCGATCCCGGTCTTTCCGTGGAGGTATTCGCTCATCATCCGCGGCAGGAGGGGAATCCGGCGCTCCCAGAACCAGTGGGCGAAGCGGTGGGCCACGATCGCCTCGACCCCGGGGTAGGAAAGGATCACCTCCTCCAGGCTCTTGGCCGCGGGATCCCCGGAAAAGGCCGCGGCCACGTCCTCCATCAGAACGAACCGGATGCCCGGCAGGGATTCCAGGAAGTCGTAGGCCAGGTCCCGGGCCTCCATGTGGCAGGCCGCGGGACAGCCCCGGCCGGTTTCCAGCCGGAGCCTGTAGTCCAGGCTGCGCTCCAGCTCCCGAACAAGGTTGCGGGCCGTTCGATGGACGATCTCCCCGATCAGGAAGTCGGCGTTCGTGTCCACGATCCCGTCCTCCCTCCGGTACCCCGGGAAGGCCAGGGTCTCCAGATCATCCACGATGGCCGCCACGCTCTGCTTGGAAGGCAGGTTCGGGCCGTCGGAATGGTTGATGCCCCCGACCTCCTCGTAGGAGGACAGGAGCTTGCGGATCGTGGCGGCTAGGGCATCCATGGGAAGGTCTCCTGTCCGGACAGCCGGGTCATGGCCGGGTCCCGGAGGCGGCGGAATCCCCCTCGGGCTCCCCGCTTCGAACATACCCCATGACCGTGAAGGCCGCGGCCATGCAAACCGCGCAGAAGGCGAAGATTCCCCGGTAGCCCGCCAGGTCGATGATCCCGCCCGTGACGGGCGGGGAGAGGATAGCCGCCCCTTGGCTGAAGGTGTAGTACAGGCCCGTGTAGATCCCGACGTTGCCGTACCGGGACATCTGCCAGAGCATGGGGAAGGAGTTGGTCACCACGCTGACCCAGAACAATCCGAACAGGAAGAGGATGCCCCAGAAGAGGTAGACCTTGGCCGTTCCCGCCAGGCCCAGGGCGGACGAAAGGGGATCCAGGAAAAACAGCGCGCTCACCAGGATCGTGAGGGCGGCCAGGGCTATCCGGATCGTCCGCCTGCGGCCGATCCGGTGGGCCGCGTACCCGGAAGGTATCGCGAACAAGGCATACGCAATTCCGACCATGCCCGCCCCGAAGGCGGCGCGTCCCTGGGATACGCCCAGGGCTTCGACGCTGTACTTACCTATAAAGGGCAGGACTCCCTGGTACCCCAGGAACCACAGGAAGAGGGAGGCCAGGATCAGGAGGGCGCTCTTGTCCCCGCTGCCCGCTATGCCTTTCAGGGATTCCAGCAACGGAACCCGGGGCTCCGAGGCCGGGTCCCCGCCCCCCCTCTCCCGCACGAAGGCGAAGAGCAGGAGCACCGCAGCCAGGACCAGGGCTCCTGCGATCGGGAAGGGCAGGCGCCCCTTCGCGGGACCCAGGATGGGGAGAGTGATGTCCAAGTCCATGAGACGGGCCAGCCCCAGGGTGCCCACGATGCTTGCTATGCCGCCCATGGTGTTGATCACCCCGTTGGCCTCGGACCGGAACTCCCCGGGAACGATGTCCGGCATGAGGGCTACGACCGGTCCCCGGGCCGATTGTTTCCAGATGTTGAGCAGGAAGATCGCGGAAACCAGGGCCGTAAGGGAGGCGGCGGCCGCGTAGGGCAGCCACGCGAAGCTGAGGGCGGTCAACGGCAGGGTGACCAGGATGAAGGGCATGCGCCGACCGATGGGCGTCCGGGTCTTGTCCGACCAGACCGCCACGATGGGGATCAGGAAGAGGGCGAAGATGTTATCCAGGGTCATGACGGATCCGACGATGCCCATGGAACGGATGTAATTCCCCAGGAAGATCGGCACATAGGTGTCGTACAGCGGATCCATGAGCCCCATGGTGAAGAATCCGAACCCGATCAGGAAGGTGGTGCCCAAAAAGGGCCGGAAACCTTTTTTCTCCTCGGACATCTAGATCGCTCCTTTCGGACTCAGTGGTCCGTTGTCGGCGGCCGCTGGTCGGGAATCAGGACCAACCGGACGGCGGCGGATCGTTCCAATTGTCTAGCAGCCGACCCGCCCGTCGGGATCGACGAAGACCGAAGGTCTTCGTCTCCGCGAGCCGCGTCCGAGGCTCGCGGCGTCACCTGATTTCCCCCGCCCCTTCCTCTCGGATCCGGATACGGGTCACGCAGCCCGGGCCCAGGACGCTCTCCATGAAGGCGCGGTAATCCTTGAACCCGTCCAAGGGCACGAAGGCCTGGAGCGTACCCGCAAAGCCACCGCCGTGGACCCGGCAGGCTCCGCGCTTTCCCAGGAAGGACTCCGTCAGGGCCAAGGCCAGGGCCAGGTCCTGGTTTCGGGGATCCCGGGGCAGGACGTTCTGCAGGTATCGCCAGGAGGAGGATCCCGAACGGCCTACCAGCTTGAGAAACCGCTTCATCCGGCCGTCCTCCAGGGCCTTGGCCATGGAGAGGACCCTCTCGTTCTCCTCCAGGAAATGGAGGGACCTAAGGACCGCCCGGTCGCCCGCGGCGGCTCGGACTTCCGGTATCTTCCTGTAGAGCTGGCCGATCTCCAGGCCCCTCAGGGTCTCCTTGCCGAAGACCGAAGCGGCTTCCCGCATCTCCTTAGGGATCGCCGCGTAGTCCTCCGTCAGGTCCGCGTGGCTTCCCCCCGCTGCCACGACCGCCAGGGCACAGCCCTCCTTTTCGAAATCCGCCTTGATTCTCCGAATCCGCGGGGAAAGGGGGTTTTCGAAGTCGATGAGCAGGACGCCGCCCGCCGCGGAGGCGGTCTGGTCCATGAGTCCGCATGGTTTGCCGAAGTGCCGATTTTCCGCGCCCTGGCCGATCTTGGCCAGCTCCTCGGGCCGGACGCTCCCGTCGTTGTACAATCCCGAGAGGACGGATCCGATCAGGACTTCCAGGGCGGCGGAGCTTGAGAGTCCGGAACCCGGAGGAACCCGGGAGTTCAGGATGCCCTTGAAGCCGCCGATCCGGTATCCGGACTTCGCGAAACCCTCCGCGACGCCGCGAATCAAGGCTTCCGTGGATCCCGCTTCCGACTCGACCGGGTCGAGCCGGGACAGATCGATCCGGAAGGGACGCTCCCACCCGTCGGACCAGAGCTCCACCTCCAGGCCGTCGGCGGGGACGACCGCCGCCGCGATGTCCAGGGTTACCGCTGCGCACAAAACCCGACCGCGGTTGTGGTCCGTGTGGTTTCCTCCCAGCTCGGTGCGCCCCGGCGCGGAGAAGAACCGGGGTAGGCCCCCGAAGGCCTGGGCGGCCCGTTCAGCCAGATCCCGGTATCTCCGAGCCTGGGCGGCAGACTCGGCCTTGCCGTAGAGTTCCGAGAGCCGTTTCTGGAAACCCTTGGTTCCCGGGACGGGGGTGTTCGAGTCCATGGAATCCTACCTCCGCGTGTCGGCGCCCCTCGGGCCGCGAAGGACGCCGGTCGGGAGTCAGGATACCACCCGAAAGTCCGAAAGGGAAGGAGTCAAGGGTGGTACGAACCTTGTGAAGCCGGGATGAAACCGAGTTAGCCGGATACCTCGGCGATGTATCCGGTACGAAGGCAGGTGTCGAAGAGCTCCTTGGTCATGAACTCCTCTTGAACATCCTCCCAGTCTTCGTGGGTGTGGATGATCCGGACGAAGTAGCCGTTCTCGATCTCGTTGATGAGCTCCAGGACGGAGGGCGCTTGGCTGGTGCCCCGTATGGCGAACTGTTTCATGAGATTCCTCCAGGACAAGCCCCCGACCTGGAATCCCGGCGGGGACCTCGGATCTTCGGTCCGGGTGTTGCCAAGCCGGAAGCATTTCAACACCCTGATTGAATTTCGGAGGAAGCGGAGCAACGGCTTAGGATCAAATCGCGGAAACGTCGGGAGGAAAAAAACGCCCGGGGCTCCGGGCCCCGGGCGCATCGGACACCGGCCGGATAGGGCCGGTCGAAACAAGCTTACTGGGCGGCCTTGAGGGCCTCCGCGGCGACCTTGAGGAATTCGCCGACGGTTACGGAAACGCCGGAGACGGCGTCGGTCTTGCCGTCGGATTTAACGGGGATCTTGGAGACATCCTGGGCCTTGACCAGGGCTTCGGCCATCCGGTCCGCCTGGACGTTCCACTCGCCCTGCTTGGCGTTCATCTTGTAGGTGCCCTTGAGGGCCCGGACGTACTTGCTGTCCCCGCCGTCCTTGTGGACCGCGTTGGACACCGCGCTGACGATGCGGCCGTTTACGATGGTGATCAGGGCCGTTGCGGCGTATCCGCTCCTGTCGAACTCGGGGGCCTTGGCGTAGAACCATCCGTCCTTCTTGTAGGTTCCCTTGGCGACCGGGCCGGCGGCCAGGGCCTTGGGCACCAGGTCCAGGAACTCCTTGACGGTGATGGAGACGCCGGAGATGGCGTCGGTCTTGCCGTCGGACTTTACGGCGATCTTGGCGGCGTCCCCGACCTTCACGAGTTCCGCCTCGACGCGGGCGGCCTGAACGTCCCACTCGCCCTGCTTGGCGACCTTGGCCATTCCGTACTGGCCCGAGGCGGCGACGGTCTTCTTGTCCGCCAGGCCGAGGTTGTTCACGCCGTTCCATTTGGCGGACACGATCTTCCCGCCCTTCACCTCGAGAACCGCCTGATACCGCCAGCCGCTCTTGGAGAATTCGGTCTGCTCGGCGAAATAGAAACCGTCCTTGGGCGCCTGGGCGAACACCGTGCCCGCGACAGCCAGGATCAGCGCGATCGCAAGAATCTTCCTCATATTCACTCCTTCCTGAGGGATAGCAATAAAACTATATAGATATAATGGCCGTCAAATGTCCATTCTGTCAAGGGTTCACCCGAGGCCCCGGCCGGATGCACGGGAGCCGCGGAGTGCCGAACCGCCGGCTCTGTCGCCCGGGGCTTGCCGAACCCGGCTGTGTCCCCCGGCTGTGTCCCCGGAACCGTCACGCGCCGCCGCCCGCCGGCCGTTGACACTCTCTTGAGCCGTGCTATACCGTGAAATCCACGAAGTATCCCGATCAGGAGGCCTCCATGAACCCTTTAGCGGAAGATCTTAACCGGACCCTTGCGGGAACCTGTGCAGCCCGCCTGCTCTCGGCGTCGGGTACCCGCATGTATTTCCCCAAGGGCATCCTCTCCCAGTCCGCGGAGGCCTCGGAAAAAGCCAAGGTCTACAACGCCACCATCGGAATGTCCTACGTGAAGGGCCAACCCATGATCCTGGACGCGATCCGCGCCCATCTTCCGGGCCTTACCCCCTCGGAGGCGGTGGCCTACGCGCCCACCGCGGGCGTTCCCGCCCTCAGGAAGCGCTGGAAGGAGGAGATGATCCGGAAGAATCCCTCCCTGAAGGGTATTTCGATCTCCCTGCCCGTGTTCGTGCCCGGGTTGACCGCCGGCGTATCCTTCCTGGCGGATCTCTTCGTGGACCCGGGGGACGCGGTGGTCCTCCCGGACCTCTTCTGGCCCAACTATCGGCTGATCCTGGAAGAACGAAAGGGCGCCCGCCTGGCCACGTACCCTATGTTCTCCCGGAACGGCTCGCGGCCCGACGGTTTCAACGTGGAGGGCTTCAAGGCCGTCCTGGAGGCGGAGAGCCGGGTCCGGGGGAAGGTCGTGACCATCCTGAACTTCCCGAACAACCCGACCGGCTATTCCCCCACGCTCCAGGAGGCCGACGCTATCGTCGCCGCCCTGGAACAGGTGGCCGCGCAAGGCGTGGACATCCTGGTCGTCTCGGACGACGCCTACTTCGGTCTCCAGTACGAGGAAGGCACCCTGCGGGAATCCCTCTTCGCCCGGCTGGCGGGACGGAATCCCCGCATCCTGGCGGCCAAGGTGGACGGACAGACCAAGGAGGACTACGTCTGGGGCTTCCGATCGGGCTTCTTGACCTTCGGTTGTCCGGGTTTCCAGGAGGATCAGTACGAGGCCCTGGTCAAGAAGGTGATGGGCGTGGTCCGCTCCTGCGTGTCCAATTCCACCGCCCCCACCCAATACATACTGCACAAGGCGCTTGAGACTCCGGGCTACGAGGAACAGAAGGCCCGGTACCGGAAGATCCTGGAAGAGAGGTATAGAACGGTTAAGGCCTTCTTGGCCCGGCACCCCGCTCCGGCCTGCCTACGGGCCCTTCCGTTCAACTCCGGCTACTTCATGAGCTTCGAGTGCGACGGTGTCTCCGCGGAGGCTATACGTAAGAAGCTCCTGGACGAGAAGGGGATCGGCGTGATCGCCCTGCAGGAGAAGTGGGTTCGCGTGGCGTTTTCCAGCGTGGAAGCGGAGGAGGTCGAGCCCCTCTATACGGAGCTGTTCGCCGCCGCCAAGGCCCTGATGGGATGAGTCCGGAACGCCGATACTGAATCCAGGATGTATCGGAACCGTGTCCTCCTCACCGTGCTCGCCCTTGCCTGCCTGGCTTCCGGGCTCTCCGCCTCCGAGGCGGAGACCGGAACGGCTTCCTGGTACGGCCCGGGCTTCCACGGCCGGGTGACCGCAAACGGGGAGATCTTCGACAAGGAGGCCATGACCGCCGCCCATCGGACCCTCCCCTTCGGTACCCTGGTGAAGGTACGGAACCTGGACAACGGGCGGGAGGCGGTACTCCGGATCAACGACCGGGGACCCTTCGCCCGGGGCCGGATCCTGGATGTCTCCGAGGCGGGGGCCCGGGCCCTGGGCATGATCGAGTCGGGGACGGCCCGGATCCGGATCGAGGTGCTCCGCTTGGGGACCGGCGGGTCGGCGGTCGCCCCGTCCGCGGGAAGCTCCCCGGGCTCCTCCCCGGCCGGGCAGGCCGTGACGGTCCGCATCCAGGTCGCCTCCTATAGGGACGCGTCCAACGCGGGGCGAACGGCGGAGCGGCTCCGTCTTTCCGGGTTGAATCCCGTTCTCGAGTCCGAGGGCGCCTATACGAGGGTGGTGCTTTCGGGGCTTGCCCCTTCCGAGACGGAGGCCCTCGTGAAGCGCCTTTCGGAGCTCGGGTATCCCGGAGTCCTGGTGCGGACGGAAACACGGTATTGAAGGGCCCCCGGGGACGCGGGGGCCCCTCCTGAAAAAGCTACGTTGAAATTCGGGATCGGGCGCAGCGGTTGCGACGCGAGCGAGAGCGATCGCAAAGCCGATTCCAAAAGGGACCGACCTTTAAAATTGGCTCGAAGGACATTCTTT
>JAAYUR010000296.1 GCA_012517645.1 Treponema sp. | reverse complement strand
TCGTCCAGGAGGATCATCTTGGGAGAAGTGGCCAGGGCGCGGGCGACCTCCAGCCGCTTCTTGTTGCCGATGGTCATGTCCCCGGCCGGCCAATCCCGCCATTCCTGGAGGAAGCAGATCTCCAGGCACTCCTCGGCCACCTTGCGGGCGTGCTTGTTGTCCGGGTGGCCCAGGTAGGCCCCGACCAGGATGTTCTCGAAGACCGACATCTCCTTGAGGGGGCGCACGACCTGGAAGGTCCGGGCCAGGCCCTTCCGGGCCACCTTGTACGAGGGCAAGCCCGCGATCTCCTCGCCCCGGAACCGGATGGAGCCCGCGGAGGGTTTGTAGAATCCCGCCACGCAGTTGAACAGGGTGGTCTTCCCCGCCCCGTTCGGTCCGATGAGGCCGACGATGGCCCCCTCGTCCACGTCGAAGGAGACGTCCTTGTTGGCCAGGAGGGCGCCGAACTTCATGGAGACCCCCCGAACTTGCAGCATGGCGCTCATCGGGCCCCTCCTTCCGCGGCCAGGCGGGCTCGGAGCCTGGCCTGACGCTTCCGGGTACCCGTCAGGATGCCCATGATGCCGCCGGGCTGGTAAACCATCATCAGGATGATGATGAGCCCGAAGATGATCAGGTCCATGCCCGAGCCGAGTTTGGCCAGATAGGCCCGGGTGTACTCCTGCAGGGGGATGAGAACCAGGGCCCCCAGGAGGGGTCCCCAGAAGGTCCCGATGCCTCCCAGGATGGCGACCAGGACGAACTTCATGGACATGTCCAGGCTCATCACCATGGGCGGGTCCACCCGGAAGTTGTACTGGGCGAAGAAGGCCCCGCAGAGGGCGGCCAGGAAGGCGGACAGGGCCATGGCCGTCAGCTTGACCCCCGTGGAGTTGACCCCCAGGGACTCCGCGGTCTCCTGCCCTTCCCGTACGGCCCGGAGGTAGTACCCGAACCGGGACCGCTCGATGACCCGGGTCACCGTGAAGACCAGGGCGAAGAGGGCCAGGGCACCCAGGTAGTAGCCCCGCTTGTCCACGGACCAGGTGAAGTTCCGCCACCCGTCCTCCAGGATGGTGTAGTCCAGGCCGACGGCCCCGCCCACCCAGTCCCAGATCATGAAGACCCGGTTGAAGATCTCCACGATCGCGAAGGTGGCGATGGCGAAGTAGTGGCCCTTGAGCTTGAAGCAGGGATAGCTCACGATCACCGCGGTGACCGCCGCCAGGAGGGCTCCGACGGCCACGCCGGGCCAGGGGGTGGTCTTGCCCACGCAGACCGCGAAGGCGGCTCCGTAGGCCCCGATCCCGAAGAAGACCGAATGGCCGAAGGAGACCTGGCCGCCGTAGCCTCCGATCAGGTTCCAGGCCTGGGCCATGGCCGCGGTCAGGAGGATCGAGATGAGCACGTGGGAGGAGAATCCGGAACCAACAAGCCCCAGCAGGGGCAGGGCGGCCAGGGCCGCCAGCAGGAGGGGCCAGCCGTACTTGGACAGAAGCTTCCTATAGTCCATGGCTCACCACCCGAAGAGGCCCTTGGGCCGGATGAGGATGACGACAAGGTAAATACCGAAAACCGCGATGTACTTGTAGACCGGGCCTATGTAGAAGCCCGCCAGGGACTCGATGAGTCCCACCAGGACGGCGGCCGCCAGGGCGCCGGGGATGCTCCCGAATCCGCCCATGGCCACGATCATGAAGGCGATCAGGCTGAAGAGGGTCCCCACGTCCGGGTGGGTGGCCAGGTACGAGGGCAGGAGTCCGCCCGCGATCCCCACGCAGGCCCCGCCGATGCCGAATACCAGCAGGAATATCTTCTCCGTGTTGACCCCCATGAGCCGGGCCGCCTCCCCGTCCAGGGCGGTGGCCTGGACGGCCCACCCGAACCGGGTGCGGGTCAGCATCCAGTAGAGCAAGCCCAGCACGACCAGGGCGAAGAGGGAGGTCACGAACTGGGGCAGGGGCACGATCACGTCCCCGACCATGAAGGACCGCCCCTCCAGGATGGTGGATTCGAGGATGCGGAAGTTCGGGGAGAAGCGGTTGAGGACGAAGTTCTTCACCATCATGGAAAGCCCGAAGGTCGCCAGGAGGGGGGCCATCGCCTTGCCCAGGAT
>JAAYUR010000469.1 GCA_012517645.1 Treponema sp. | reverse complement strand
CGGCCTCGGACACGAGTCGAGCGTTGTCCGCGGAAAGGACTGTGACGTCCAGGCCCCAGCCCACGGCCCTGCGGGCCCCTTCGGGGCCCGTATACCCCAGCACCAGGACCGGGGCCGTGATTCCCTGTCTGCGGAGCTCGATCCCCTCCTCCGCGAAGGCCACGGCCAGGCGGTCCGCGCCTCCCGCCAAGGCGGCCCGGGAGACCGCGGCGGACCCGTGGCCGTAGCCGTCCGCCTTGACCACCGCGCAGAGCCGGGCCCCCGGTTGCATCAGGGACTTGAGGTACCGGATGTTGCGGGTCACGGCGGAAAGGTTCACCTCCGCCCAGGCAGGCCGGTCGATCATGGTCGTTCCCTCCGCCCCCAGTATGGCACGGGTGGGGAAATTCTTGGAGGGGGAATCCCCCGGAAGGCGTCGGGAGAGCCGCATTTTTTCGTAAAGCCACGGTTTTTCCCGGTCGATACTTTGCTTGGAGACCAGTTCTCCGGAACGGCATGCGCCCAGACGTCCAGGCATGCCGTTTTTTTATGTCCGGAGGGAATCTCCATACCTTTGTCGGTTCGGCACGGGTTCTGCTGCGGGAAGCCCGGTTTCGCTCGGTCCTCGCCGCTTCGCGGCTGCGGAAACGCTCAACCGGGCTTCCCTCCGCACCCATGCCGAACCAAATAACAACGGAGATTCCCACCCGGCCTAAGCCGCCCATAGATTCGATCCGCGGCGGCGCCCAGAGCATCACTCTCGGGAAGCGCCGAACATGGGGAATTGCGGCGGCGCTGCGGACCTAGTTCCCGTACGCGTTGACGGATGCTATCTCATCCCCTACACTTGCCTTCGCAAGGAGGAGCCCTTGGATCGGGAGACGATACGCCTGACCGAGCTTTGTTCCGCCGCGGGGTGAGCGGCCAAGATGGGCCCCGAGGCCCTGGCGCAGGTCCTGCGTCCCCTGACCGCTTTCGTACCCCCCGAGCGTAGGGCCGACCTGATCGTCGGCCTGGCCGAGGGGGACGACGCAGCCGTACTCAGACTCGACGCCGAGAGAGCCCTGGTCTTCACGGTGGACTTTTTCACGCCCGTGGTGGACGACCCTTACGACTTCGGCGCCGTGGCCGCGGCCAACGCCCTTTCCGACGTCTACGCGACGGGCGGCGAGCCCCTCATGGCCCTGAACCTGGCGGCCTTCCCTCCGGATCTCGATCCGGAGGTGAGCGGCGCGATCGTTCGGGGAGGGGCTGAAAAGGCCGCGGAGGCGGGCTGCGCCGTGGCCGGCGGGCATACGATCCAGGACGCGGAGCCCAAGTTCGGCCTGGCGGTCATCGGCCTTGCCCATCCGGACCGGCTCTTCCTGAAGACCGGGGTCCGACCCGGGGACACCCTGGTCCTGACCAAGCCCCTGGGCACCGGGGTGATCACCACCTGGGCCAAGGAAGGGGGGGTCGATCCGTCGGCCCTGGCGGGGGCCGTGGAGTCCATGAAGCGGCTCAACCGGGACGCGGCCCGGGTTTTCGCCCGCTTCGGAGTCCGGGGTTGTACGGACGTGACGGGCTTCTCCCTGGCGGGGCATGGGATGGAGCTGGCGGAGAAGAGCGGAGTCCGGCTCGAGATCGATTCCGACGCCCTGCCCTTCCTGCCCGGTGCCCGGGAAGCGGTGGAAGGCGGGTTTGTACCCGGGGGAGCCGTCCGGAACCGGTCCTACTACGAGGGCAAGGTTGCCTTCGCAGGCGCCGTGGACTCCGTGGTACGAACCTTGTGCTTCGCGCCGGAAACCTCCGGCGGGCTCCTTGCAGCGGTTTCCGGAAAGGCCGAGGAGTGCGTCCGGGAACTGCGGGCCCTCGGGGTTCCGGCCGCGATCATCGGACGGGCCCTGCCCGCCGGATCGGGCGAGCAGGGAGACAAACGGATCTTCGTCGCCGACCGAGGCTCGATGGCGGGAGGCGCGGGGGGATAGCGGACGAGCGGCTCCGGGGCCGGAAGGCCCCGCCGGGAAGCGCGGTCCGCGAAAAATCGTGGATCGCGCCGGCGGATTTCCGGCGCGGAAGGAGTCGATCGATGCGCAAGGTCCTAGCGGCCCTCTCCTCCCGGGGGGGCATCATCCTGACCGGGGCCGTCGTGGGGACGGGAGCCGTTCTCCTGACGGTCTTCGGCAATCCCGGCAACATGGGAATCTGCGTCGCCTGCTTCACCCGGGACATCGCGGGCGCCCTGGGCATGCACCGGGCCGCCGCGGTCCAGTACCTGCGGCCGGAGATACCCGCCTTCATTCTGGGATCCTTCCTGGCCGCCCTGCTTGCGGGGGAATGGAAGCCCCGGGGAGGCTCCGCCCCCCTCGTTCGCTTTTTCCTGGGCTTCCTGGCCATGATCGGAGCCCTGGTTTTCCTGGGCTGTCCCTGGCGGGCGTATCTCCGACTGGCGGGGGGCGACGGGAACGCCATCTTCGGCATCGCCGGTCTCGTGACGGGCATCCTGGGGGGCATCGGCTTCCTCAAGCGCGGCTACTCCCTGGGGCGGTCCCGTCCCATGCCCAAAGCCGCGGGCTTCATCCTGCCGATCCTGGCCCTCGTCCTTTTAGCACTGCTGATCGCGGCCCCCCTCTTCGGGCGGGACGCCGCGGGCGCGCCGACGGGCCCGATCTTCTTTTCCAAGTCCGGCCCGGGCTCCCAGGCCGCCCCGGTCCTGATCGCCCTGGGGATCGGCCTTCTGATCGGATTCCTGGCCCAGCGCACCCGGTTCTGCACCGTGGGCGCGGTCCGGGATCTGGTGCTCTTCAAGGATCCCCACCTCTTCTTCGGGGTCCTGGCCCTGGTGCTCGCCGCCTTCCTTTCGAACCTCGCCTTCGGTCTATTCAAGCCGGGGTTCGAGAAGCAGGCGGTATCCCATACGAACCAGCTATGGAATTTCGGGGGCATGGTCCTCTCGGGACTCGCCTTTACCCTGGCCGGGGG
>JAAYUR010000007.1 GCA_012517645.1 Treponema sp. | reverse complement strand
CCTTCCGGGGGGGCGGGACGACCAGGGCCTCCCGGAGGGCCAGCTCGGAACGGACCGGACCTTCGGGCCCGAAGCGGGCCGCGCCGGCCGGGCCGTAGCCTGCGGCGGCTTCGGTCAACCGGCGGGGATCCCCTCCGGACAGGACGAAGAGCCCCTCCGCCAGGAGGGCCGCGGACTCCTGCAGGAATTCCCAGCCCCGGGCGGCCTCCGGGGAGAAGAGCCCGGGATCCGCCCCGGCCTCGACCCGGGCCCGGGCCTCGCTCCCCCGGGAACCCACCAGGAGGGAGTGGGCCAGGGCGTGGATCCACGAGGGTTCCCAGGGTTCCCGGGCGTCCAGGAAGATGTACCGGCCGTCGGAGGAGATGTTCGAGCGGGAGACCGGCTCATTGGCGAAGAAGTCCCGGGACATCCGGGCCAGAAGCAAAAGCTCCGCGGAGGCCCTTCCCGCAAGGCGTCGGGCGAACACGGGATCGTCCGCGGCCAGGGATCCGTAATCGCCGTCCGCGGCGACCACTACGAGGTCCCGTTCCGCGACGCTTCCCCCGCAGTAGCCCAGGGCCGCCAGGAAGGCGTCCGTCCGGGGTGTCCGGTCGCGCAGGATTTCGTCCCGCAGGGGCTTCGGAAGGGCCTTGTCCAGAAAGACGAGATTCCGGCCTTCCCTGTAGAATAGAAAACGGCTTTGGGTCTCGGGACGGCGGATGATCAGGACGAAGGCCAGGGCCGCGAGCGTCGCGGCGGCCAAGGCGACGGCCGTGCGCGGCGCGGGTCGGCCCTCATTCTCCCGGGTTGGACGTTTCGCGGGCATCGGAACCCTCCATCGCTAGTGTAATCCCCCGCCGAACCCGCGTCGACCGGCTCCGCCGGACCGATCCGGGACGCGACCGCTCCAGGTTGTCTATCCCGCATTCTTAGGGATAGACTAGATTTTGGTAACGACATGCCGATCTGGAAACGCTCCTTTTACGTAATCTGGTTCGCCGAGCTCATCGCCATAGCCGGATTCAACACGACCACCCCCATCATCCCCCTGTTTCTCCGGGATCTCGGGATAACGGATGCCGGATCCCTGAATTTCTGGAACGGCCTCTCCCAGTCCGCCTCCGCTCTCGCCCTGGCCCTGTTCGCCCCGATCTGGGGGAGCATCGCGGACGGGTACGGACGAAAACCCATGATCCTGCGGGCCATGTTCGGAGGGGCCGTCCTGATCAGCCTGATGGCCCTGACAACGGAACCCTGGCAGGTATTCGCCCTGCGGACCCTGCAGGGCTGCGTCACGGGCACGGTGGCGGCGGCTACGGTGTTCGTCGCCTCCTCGGTGCCCAAGGAGGAGGCGGGCTATCGCCTGGGACTCTTGCAGATGGCCATTTTCCTGGGCAGTTCCGTCGGACCCCTGTTCGGGGGAATCGTGGCCGACTCCGCGGGTCCCAGGATGAATTTCCTGGCGACCGGCGCCATCCTGGCCTTCGCGGGCTTTTTGGTGCTCCGTTATGTTCGAGAGGACTTCACCCCCTCACCGCGGCCCGGGTCGATACTCCGGAACGCGGTGCCCGATCTTTCCCCGGCCTTCAGGAATCCCGCCCTGGCCGCCCTGCTCCTGGTGACCTTCACGGTCCAGTTCGCCAGTGCGATCGCTGTGCCCATACTGCCGCTCGTGGTGCTTCATATGGCGGGAACGGAAACCAACGTCGGTACCCGGAGCGGGCTGATCATAGGCGCCGGATCCCTGGCCGCAGCCCTATCCGCCGCGGCGGTGGGCAGGATCGCGGCAAGGGCAGGGTACGGACGCACCCTGGTGGGCTGCATCGCGGGAGCCTTCCTCTTCTACGTATTCCAGGGCTTTGCCCGAACGCCGTCCCAGCTGCTCGGGCTGCGCATCGGGGCGGGGATCTTCCTGGGCGGGACCATGCCCTCGGTCAACGCCTTGATCGCCCGGCTCTGCGATCCGGGCAAGCAGGGCGCGACGTACGGCCTTTCCAGCTCCGTCTCCAGCGCGGGGATGGCCCTGGGGCCCGCCGTGGGGGCCGTTGTCGCGACCTGGGCGGGATATCCCTTCGTTTTCTTCACCGCCTCGGCTATATTGTTGGGCACAGGACTGATCGTGGTGCGGGCTTCCTCCCACGGCATCACCTTCGGATCCGATTCAGCCCCCGCCGAACCGGCGACCCGGACGGAATCCGGGGACGCGGGTTGACGTAGACCCAGGAGGTCGCATGGATCGAGACCGACCGGCCGACGACCGGGGCAGCCCGGCCCGAAGTCCCGTGGAGCGCGCGCTGAGAGTTTTGATCCTGGTCCTCTCGGCGGTTTTGATCCTGGGAACCGTGTACGCCCTGGCGACAGACTCCCGGGGCCGGGCCTCCCGATCCTCTCCGGGGCCCCGGGTCGACCTTCCCCGGGAGGGGGAGGCGGTGTATTCCCGGCTGGGCACGATACGCGCCTCCACCCGGGGAGAGCCCCCGGCGGTCGTGGCCGTCACCATCGCGTTCCCGTATCCCGCGGATGACCGGGCGTTCAAGGAGGAGCTGGACGACAAGGCGGCGCGCCTCCGGGAAACCTGCGCCTCCTTTTTCGCGGAAAAGAGCGCCGAATCCCTTCATCCGGCCTTCGAGGGAGCCCTGAAGTCCGAGCTCCGGGATCGGCTCAACGCCCAACTATCCCTGGGGCGCATACGGGAACTCTGGTTCAGCGACTTCGCGGTCGTTCGTTGAAGGGCGGGCCTGCGACCCGCCCTTCAACGCGCCGAAGCCTCGCTTCGGCGATTCTATCGGAGTAAGGCAGGCCGCCGGCGCGCTACATTCCCTTCATGAGCTTGTAATAGAACAGGGCGCAGCGACGGATGTTCTCGAAGGAGATCCTCTCGTCCGGGCCGTGCACCCCCGCCAGGTCCCGGGAGGTCTGGCGGATCGGGGCTATGCGATAGATGGCCTGGACGATGTCCGCGTAGTGCTTGGAGTCCGTTCCCGCGCTGAACAGGAAGGGCACCACGGCCGCTTCCGGATACGACGCCTCCAGGGCCGAACGCATCGCCCGATAGCCCTCGTGGTCCGTCGGGGATTCCGGCAGAGGTTCCACCGCCAGTCCCTCGTGGGCTTGCCGCACCGTAACCCCGTCCCGGGCCACGATCGAGGAGATCCGGGCCAGGACCCCCGCTACGGTCTCGCCGGGGAGGATGCGGACGTTGATGACGGCCCGGGCGCGGTCGGGCAGGACGTTCTCCTTGTCGCTGCCGGAAAGCATGGTGGCGGCCTGGGTGGTCCGGATCAGGGCGTTGGTGGCGGGCGCCGCGGAGAAGGCCTTGATCAACGCAAGGGCCGAGACACCGGGGCTGCGGAACAGAAGCCGGAACCCGAAGGGAACGTAGGGGGAAAGGTCGGACAGGAAACTTTTCACCGTGTAGGTAAGTCGGGCCGGGAAGGGTCGGGATTCCAGGCGAGCCACCGCACGGGCCAGGGTCCCGGCCGCCGTGCTCCGGGGCGGCATGGACGCGTGCCCTCCGGCTCCCTTGGCTTCCAGTTCTACGTCCACGTACCCCTTTTCCGCGATCCCGACCAGGGCCAGGGGTCGGTCCGCGAAGGAGAGCATTCCGTCCGCTACGATACCCCCCTCGTCGGAGAGGAAGGAGGCCCTTACCCCGCGTTCGCGCAGGGTCCGGGCCAGGATCGCCGCCCCCCGGGCGCCCCCGACTTCCTCGTCCCCCCCGAAGGCGAAATACAGGGTCCGAGTAGGGCGGAACCCCTCCTCCAGGAGCCGCTCCGCGGCGGCCAGGATCCCTGTCAGGGTGACCTTCGTGTCCTGGGAACCCCGGCCCCAGACAAAGCCCTCCGCGAGGTCCCCGGAGAAGGGCGGCCGGGTCCAGGGTATCTCCCCGGGCGGGACCACGTCGTAGTGGGCGGCCAGGATCGCCGGAGACAGGGAGGGATCGGAGCCCGGCCACTCGTAGAGTAGCCCCCGGTCTCCCACCGCGTCCCGGCGAAGCCGGGCGTGCAGTACGGGGAACTGTCGTTCCAGTTCCCGGGGAAAGTCCAAAAAGGGCGCCGCGTCCTCCTGGGCCGCCTCGAACCGGGACACCGTGGGCAGGCGCACCAGGGCGGCAAGCCTCTCCTCCAGCCCCGTGAACGGAGCGAGCTGCGCGGGATCCAAGGTCCCCGGGGCCGGAGCCCGCGGGGTGCCAAGGGCGCGGGCCGATAGGACGGCCACCAAGATCGACAGGGAGCCAAGTAGGATCAGGATGGACGCCGGGACGGGATGCACGGAAACCTCCGATAGTGTTACGAAGATTGGGCCAATTTCAAAAGTCGGTCGCTTGAGGCTTTTGCAAAACTAAGGGAGTTTTGAAAAAGCTTCAAATGTAAAACGCGAACCCCCAGGATTCCGGATCGCCGCCGAGCTTCCCGGAACCCGAGAATATGCCTCCGCATCACAAGGTTTGTAACACCAAGGATGGGGCATGGTATACTCCCTGTCCGGCCCGAAGGCTCCGAAGCCGGGCCGCCGCGGAGGGCACCATGAAGAACGTTTCCATCAGCGCCAAGGCCTTCGTCGTTTCGGCCCTGATCCTGGCGGGATTGATGGTGGCCGCGGGTGTGCTGACCCGGGTCGTGCCCGCGGGCGCGTACGAGCGGATCCAGGGTCCCTACGGGACGAGCCTGGTTCCGGGATCTTACCGGGTCCTGGAACGGCCTGACTACCCGATCTGGCGTTGGCTGACCGCCCCGGTCGAGGTGCTGGCCTCTCCGGACGCGTTGACGGCGGTGGTCATCATCGCCTTTATCGCGATCGCGGGAGGTTCTTTCGCAGGGCTGAACGAAGCCCGGGTCCTGGAGGCGGCCGTGGCTATCCTGGCCCGTCGCTACCGCGCCCGAAGGTTCCGCCTGCTGGCGGCGGTGTCCCTGTTCGGAATGCTCCTGGGATCCCTTATGGGTGTCTTCGAGGAGTCCGTGCTCCTACTGCCCGTGGCCGGCGCCCTGGCGGCCTCCTTCGGGTGGGACGCCCTCACGGGTCTGGGGATGAGCGTCCTGGCGGTCGGGTTCGGGTTTTCCGCGGCCGTGTCCAATCCCTTTTCGATCGGAACCGCCCAGAGGTTGGCCGGGATTCCTCTGTTTTCCGGAGCTCCGTTCCGGATCCTGGTTCTGGCCGCCTGCTACGGGTTGTACGTAGGTTTCCTGACCCGGTACGCCCGTCGGCTGGAGCTGAAAGGATCCGGGGCGCTGCCCGCGGCCGCGGGTTCCGGGGTTCCGAGTTCCGGTTCGGCGGTCGTCCCGGGCTCCGTCCCGGCGTCCTCCCCGGCGGAACCGGAGCTACCGGCCGAGAGTTACCGCGGCGCCCGGGCTTTCGGCGTTTCCATGGCCGGTCTTCTGGCCGTGGTTCTGGCCGTGGCCCTGGTGCCGGGCCTGTCGGACTATTCCCTTCCCGTCATGGCCCTGGCCTTCCTGGCCGCGGGCTTCGCGTCCACCCGGGCCTCGGGCTTTCCGGTTCGCCGCTGGCTTTCGGCCTTCGGCGGTGGCGCACTGGGCGTTCTGCCCGCGGGGATCCTGATCCTCATGGCCCTGAGCGTTAAGCGCATCGTCCTGTCCGGGGGCGTCCTGGACACGATCCTTCACGGGGCGGCCCAGGCGGTATCCGGCGCGTCCGGGTACGGCGCCGCCGCGCTGATGTACCTCTTGACCCTGGTCTTGAACTTCTTCATCGGCAGCGCCAGCGCGAAGGCCTTCCTGCTCATGCCCCTCCTGGCCCCGCTTGCGGATCTTACGAACCTTTCCCGGCAGATCGCGGTCCAAGCCTTCGCCTTCGGGGACGGATTCTCCAACATGCTCTATCCCACGAACGCGGTGCTCTTGATCTCGCTCTCCATCGCGGGGGTGTCCTGGCCGAAGTACGCCCGGTGGGTCCTGCCCCTGCAGACCGCGGCCTTCGTATTGACCATGGGACTGCTGATGCTTTCCGTTGCGATCGGTTATCGCTAAGGTGTTTCGGGAGTTAACCACAGAGTTCACGGAGGGCACGGAGAAAGAAGGCGTTTGTATACGAAGAGTGACAGGATAACAGGATGTAGAACGGATGGACAGGATTGATAGTTTATTATCTTAAATAAAGATATATCCTGTCCATCCCTGCACAATCCTATCCATCCTGTCCGAATATTCGCAAAATTTTAATTCTCTTCTCTTCACTTCTCCGTGTCCTCCGTGGTGAGTCCCGGAACCTTCTATTTCTTTCTTCGGGAGTTTACGAAGCGGGAAAAGTCGCTGATGTTCCGGACCATGACCCGGTCGGGGTAGAGTTCCACCCGGCGCTGGTT
>JAAYUR010000549.1 GCA_012517645.1 Treponema sp. | reverse complement strand
TCATGGAACCGGCGGGGTCCTTGGGCCCTCAGTAGGCTCGGACCAGGAGCCGCTCGGTCAGGCGCCTCAAGGCGAGCCGGGCGGGCTTATCCGGAAGGGCGGCGATCTCCCGGAGAGCCCGTTCGGTATAGCGCAGGGCGGCAAGGCGGGATGTCTCCAGCGCCACGGAATCCCGGATCCTCTCCAGGATCCGGTCGATCGTCCCCCGGTCGAAGGGAGGGTCTTTGAGCATGCCCAGGAGGGAGCCGTCATCCCGTTCCAGGGCCAGGATGAGGGGCAGGGTGCACAGACCCTCGGAAACGTCCTTTCCCACGGGTTTGCGGAAGACGCCTTCCGTGCTCTCGCAGTCCAGGATGTCGTCGATCACCTGGAAGGCCATCCCGATGTTGTAGCCCGTCCTGCGGAGCCGGTTCACATCCCAGGGGTCGCAGCCGCCCTCCACGGCTCCCAGGGTGAAGGCCAGCGAGAAGAGGGCCGCGGTCTTCCCCGCGATCTTGCGCAGGTAGTCCCGGACGCTCTTGGAGTACCGATACTTGTCCAGGTCCTGTCGGATCTCCGAGGAACAGACGATCCCGACCACCAGGGCGAAACGCCGGGCGTTCTCGGGAGTGGAGAAGCCCGAAGCCAGGCGGAAGCATTGGGAGAACAGCCAGTCCCCGGTCAGGACGGCCTCCTTCACGCCGTTCCGCACGTGGAAGGCGGGCTCCCCGCGACGCAGGGGGGACTCGTCCAGGATGTCGTCGTGGATCAGGGTGGCGATATGGAGAAGCTCGATCGCCGCGGCCAGGGGGGCAAGCTCGTCCGCCCGCCCCGGGCGGCCGAACTCCGAGGCTAGAAGAAGGAAGCCCGGGCGGAGCATTTTCCCGTCCGATTCCACGACCCGGGTCAGCTCCTCGGCCAGGGGAAAGCCGGCCGATCGCACCGTGGCGGACATCTCCGCGGATACGGCCTCGAGGCGGCGCTTGACCTCGGGGAGATCGTTCCAGAAATCGGTCATATCCTTGGACGGCGGGAGGAAGCCCTCCGGCGGCCGGGACCGAGGCCCCGGCCGAGAGGGCGGGCCGGCGCGGGATCCGCCCAGCACCGGCGACCGTTTCCCGGAATCTTCGATTCGATCACTTGGTCGGGTCGTCCGCGTAGAGATAGGTCTTGCGGGCGAACTTCGTGCCGTTCCACCAGCGCTTGAAGAAGGGGACCACCCAGTAGTCCAGTCCGAAGGCCCGCCCGAGGCCGCCCATGCAGAGGATGGCCGCGAACACGAACCAGAGCTGGTCCCAGGCGAACATTCCAGAAAGGGTGAAGACGATGCACATTCCGATGCTGGCCACGGCCGCCAGCCAGGTGAAACACCCGCCGAAGAGGGCCAGCCCGATCAGGATCTCCATGACGACGATCATGGTTTGGAAGACGGCGAAGTGAAGGTGCGCGAACATCCCGTCCATGAAGGTGGTCCGGAACCAGGTGGAAACCGGGCCGTTGAAATCGAAGATCGGCTTGGTAAGATCCCACACCTTTCCCAGGGCCTTGCCGGCTCCCTCCGCGACGGCTTCCGCCGCTCCAGAAGCGGCCGTGGCGGCGTCCGCGGCCCATTCGCCGGAGGCGGCAGTCACCGCCTCGGCGGCGGCCTCCACGGCCCCGGAGGCCGCGGCGGTCGCATCCGCGGCCCACTCTCCGCTGGCCGCGCTGGCGGCGTCGGCGATGCCCTTCTGAACCACGCCGGCGGAGAACATCCACCCGCTCTTGCTTCCCAGGGAGAACTTGAGCCAGCCCTCTCCGATCTTGTTTACCCCCTCCATCACCCACATGAGGCCCAGCCACATGCGGAGGAGGAGAGGCCAGTACGCCCGGACCTTGTGGGACACGAAGCCGCCGATGAAGGTGCGGCCCGTGGTCATGTCGAGGAACTCGTGCTTGAGGTATTCCCAGACCTGGTTGACACCCGCGATGTTCAGG
>JAAYUR010000060.1 GCA_012517645.1 Treponema sp. | reverse complement strand
CGCGGAGCGGATCCGGAAGGCGGCCGCCGCCTCGCCGGGCCGGGATTCCTCGGGCGCCTCGGCCTGAATCGATCAGCGGCAAAGGAGAGGACGAATGGATTCCTACAAGAGCGACGGCCGATGGTGGGTGAGTCCCTACAACTTCAAGCCCGAGGTGCTCGAGGG
Organism: Treponema sp.; assembly: GCA_012517645.1. Lineage (GTDB taxonomy): Bacteria > Spirochaetota > Spirochaetia > Treponematales > UBA12059 > JAAYUR01. Next base: position 5,727 of record JAAYUR010000060.1, on the reverse strand, counting down.
CCGGGATCGGGCCGGCAAGGTCCGGATCCACGACGCGACCCTCCGGGACGGGGAGCAGACCCCCGGGGTGGTGTTCCGAAAGGAGCACAAGGTCGCCATCGCCAAGGCCCTGGACGCCGTCGGGGTCGACCGGATCGAGGCGGGCATGCCCGCGGTGTCCGAGGAGGACTTCCGGGCCGTCGAGGAGATCTCGGCCCTGGGACTCAAGGCGAGGATCTTTTCCTTCGCCCGGACGATGACCGAGGACATCGACAAGGCGGTGGAGTGCGGGGCCCAGGGGGTGGTCATCGAGATCCCCATCGGGTATCCCAAGCTCGTACACCAGTCCAAGTGGACCTGGGAGGACGTGCTCCGGAAGAGCATCCCGGTCATCAACTACGCGAAGTCCAAGGGCTTGTATACGGTCTATTTCCCCTACGACGCGACCCGCGCCCGGGAGGAGGACCTGGACGCCCTGCTCGCGGGCATCATGAAGGAGTCTCCACCCGATTCCGTGGGCCTCGTGGACACCATGGGCTGCGCGTCCCCGGAGGCCGTCGCGTACCTGACCCGCAAGTACCGGGATATCACGGGGCTGCCCGTGGAGATCCACACCCACAACGACTTCGGCCTGGCCGTGGCCACGGAGCTGGCCGCCGTCGGGGCGGGGGCCGAGGTGGTCCACTCCTGCGTGAACGGCCTGGGGGAGCGCACGGGCAACGCGGCCCTGGAGGAGCTGATCCTGGCCCTGGACCTGTTATACGGGGAGGGCACGGGCTGCGACCCGGCGGCCCTCATGGATCTTTCCGCCCTGGTGCAGGAGATCTCCGGCGTCCGGCTCGCCCAGAACAAGCCGGTGGTCGGGTCGGAGAACTACACCCGGGAGTCCGGGATCGGGGTCAACCTGGTCGTGGAAGAACCCCTGGCCATGTTCGCCACCCATCCGGCCCTCACCGGGCGGAAGGGAAAGATCGTCCTGGGCAAGAAGAGCGGCAAGCCCTCGTTGACCTACAAGCTCGCGGAGCTCGGCCTCGGGGACCTGGACGACGAGACGGCCGCCTCGGTGCTGGCGGAGGTGAAGCGCCTGGGGAACGAGCGGCGGGGGCTGGTGGACGACGAGGACTTCCGGGCGATCGTGGCGCGGACGCGGGCGCGCGGCGGAAAGTAACCCCCCTGCTTCCTGCGGGATCCGCGCCGGGGTCTTACTTCCCCGCCAGCAGGGGAAAGATCCCCAGCAGGGACTCCCGCCCGGGGCCCGGCGGGCAGGCCTTCCCGGCCGCGGCCTCCGCCCGGGCCAGGAGCCCGGCGGCCTCGGACTCGGCCTCCTCCAGGGCCCCGGTCCCGGAGATCGCGGCGATAGCCTCCTCCACCGCGTGGTCCCGGACGCCCCCGGCCCGGGCCCGGCCGAAGAGCCCCGGCAGGCGGCCCGCCAAGGACCGGTCCCGGGCGCAGGCCCGGAGGACCGGGAGGCTCTTCTTCCCCTCCACGATGTCGTCCCCCCGCTCCTTGCCGGGGTTTCCGGTCCGGAGGTTCCGCACGTCGTCCAAGATCTGGAAGGCCACCCCGGCCTCCTCGAAGGCCCGGACCAGGACGTCCGCCGCCTCGTCCGGGGCGCCCCCGCAGAGGGCGCCGATCCGGGCCGCCAGGCCGGATAGGGCACCGGTCTTCAGGGAGCACATCAGGAGGTATTCCGGCTCCGAGGGCAGGCGTCCCGGATTCCGGTGCCAGGCGATGTCCAGGGCCTGGCCCAGGTGGACCCGGCGGAGTTGGGCGGCGTAGGCCCCGTAGAGCCGGGCGCGCAGGACGGGGTTCGGAACCCGCTCTTCCAGAAGCGCGAGGGGCAGGAAGTAGAGGAGGTTCCCGCCGTTGATCGCCGCGTCCACGCCGTGTGCGAGATGCACGGCCGGCCCACCCCGCCGGATCTCCGCCCCGTCCTCGATATCGTCCACGATCAGGGTGCCGTTGTGCACGATCTCCGGCAGGGGGCTCAGGGCCAGGGCCAGGTCATCGGGACCGAAGGCCCGGGCGGCCAGGACCTGGAGCAGGGGGCGCCAGCGCTTGCCCCCCCGCAGCACGAGCTCCCGGCCCGGGGCGGTCACCGCGCGGCGGTCCGCCTCGCTCGGCAGGGACGCCAGGGGGCCGAAGCGGCTTGCCAGCCACGCGTCGGAGGGGACTTCCGGGAGCTCCCGGGCGATCTCGGCTTCTATCTTTGCCAGGATTTCCGTATACTCGGGTCGCATAGGGCATTCTATCAGGATCGGGGAGAAGGCCGGAAGGCCCGGCCCGGGCGGAAGGCGGACGATGTCGGGGAACAGCTACGAGAAACCGGACCACTGGACCCTCAAGGCCAAGAGCGAGGGGTACCCGGCCCGGTCCGTGTACAAGCTGGCGGAGATGCAGGAGAAGTTCAAGCTCCTCAAGCCGGGAACCCGGGTCCTGGATATCGGGGCCGCCCCGGGGAGCTGGTCCCTCTGGGTCCTGCGCTTCCTGAAGGGCTCCGGCTTCCTGGCCGCCGTGGACCTCTCCCCCCTGGGGATGAAGCCCCCCTTCGGCAACTTCTTTTTCCTCCAGGGGGATATCTACGATCCGGCGGTTCGCTCGACCCTGGCGGAGCGGGGACCCTACGGCCTCGTCCTCTCCGACGCGGCGCCCGCGACCACCGGTGACCGTACCGTGGACACCGGCCGGTCCGAGTCCCTTGTGGAGGCGGTGATCGACTACGCGGACGCCCTCCTGGCCCCCGGGGGAAACCTTGTGGCCAAGCTCTTCCAGGGCGGAGGGGAGAGGGACCTGCTGGCGGCGCTGAAGGAGCGTTTCGAGACCGCCCGGGGCTTCAAGCCCAAGGCCTGCCGAGCCGAGAGCTTCGAGACCTACCTGATCGGCTTGGGGAAGAAGGCTTGAAGGCGGTTGCCGGATAGGTTCGACAAGACAATATGATGAACAGGATTTTGGAAGGATGAACGAGATAAGAATGGAGGAGCGATGGGAGATGCCAAGAACTCGGGCCGGGCACGCGGGACGGCGGCCCGGCAGGCGGGCCGGGTGCTGATCCTCGCCTGCGCGGCGGTCCTGGCTCTGGGGCTCGGGGGCTGGGCCGTGCTGCGGTCCTGGAGCCCGGGGGTGCCGAATCCGGTCCTTGGCTCCGACGGCCGGCCGGTTCCGGGCTCGATCTCCGAAAAGATCTTCGTCGACATCGGAGGCGTCCGGCAGGGCATGTTCATCCGCTCCGCGGATCCCGCCAACCCGGTGCTCCTCTTCCTCCACGGTGGGCCGGGCATGCCCCAGTACTTCCTGGAAGAGCTTACCCCGACCGGCCTGGAGAGCCGCTTCACGGTCTGCTGGTGGGAGCAGAGGGGGGCGGGCCTTTCGTACTCGCCGGGGATGGATCCCGCGACCCTCACCGTGGACCGCCTGGTCGCGGACGCCCTGGAAGTGACTGACTACCTGCGCTCCCGGTTCGGGAAGGACAAGATCTACCTGCTGGGACATTCCTGGGGGAGCTTCCTGGGCATCCAAGCCGCCGCCCGGGCGCCCGAGAAATTCCTCGCCTACGTCGGCGTCGGCCAGGTGGCGGACCAGACGGAATCGGAGAAGCAGGCCTATGCCTACATGCTGGACAGATACATGGAGGAGGGTAACGAGAAGAAGCTGCGAAAGCTCTGGAAGTACCCGGTCCTGGAGGCGGGCCCGGACGTCCTCCTCGCCTATGCCGGCTCCCTGCTCCGGGACGAGAGCATGCACGAGCTCGGGATCGGGACGACCCACACCATGAAGTCCGTGATCACCGGAGTCTTCCTGCCGGTTTGGCGCAGCCGGGCCTACACCCTGCGGGAGAAGGCGAACATCTGGAAGGCCAAGGCCTTCCTGGCCCGGTCCACGGACCTCCGCGCCCGCCTCCTGACCGCCCGGCCGGAGGAGGAGATCCGGGCCTTGGACATACCGGCGTACTTCCTGAGCGGGCGTCACGACCTCACGGCATCCTATGACCTGTCTAAGCGATACCTCGGGGAGCTGGCGGCTCCCGTGAAGGGCTTCTACACCTTCGAGGATTCGGCCCACAGCCCCATGTTCGAGGAACCGAAGAAATTCCTGCGGATCCTGACCGAGGACGTCCTGGCCGGGACCGCCAGGCTGGCGGACCGGGACTGAAGCGCCGGGGAGCAACGAATCACAAGGAGACGACATATGAGCAGGATCAAGGACGAGGGCCTTCACGAATCAGGCCGGCGGAAGATCGAATGGGTCAAACCCCGGATGCCCGTGCTGAGCGGCCTGGCCAAGGAGCTCGCCGGTACCTTCCGGGGCGTATCCGTGGCGATGTCCATCCACCTGGAGGCCAAGACCGCCTACTTGGCGGAGGTCCTGGTGGGCCTGGGCGCCAAGGTGGCGATCACCGGTTCCAACCCCCTGTCCACCCAGGACGACGTGGCCGCCGCCCTGGCCCGGACCGGGGCCGGAGTCTTCGCCTGGCACGGGATCTCCCCGAAGGACCAGGAGAGCTGCATCGCCGAGGTCCTGGCCATCGATCCGGACCTGGTCCTGGACGACGGGGCCGACCTGACCGTGACCCTGGCCCGCCGGGGCGGGAAATCCAAGCTCAAGGCCATCACCGAGGAGACCACCACGGGGATCCAGCGGCTCCGGGCCCTGGCCCGGGAGGGACGGCTTCCGGCCCCGGTCATCGCCGTGAACGACGCCCAGTCCAAGAGCCTCTTCGACAACCGCTACGGCACGGGACAGTCCAGCTGGGACGGAATCATGCGGACCACGAACCTGACGGTCTGCGGCAAGACCGTGGTCGTGGCGGGCTTCGGCTGGTGCGGCCGCGGCCTGGCCCTCCGGGCCCGGGGCCTGGGGGCCAACGTCGTCGTCACCGAGGTGGATCCGATCAAGGCCATGGAGGCCTACTTCGACGGCTTCCAGGTACTGCCCATGGAACAAGCGGCGGCTCTTGCGGACATCATCGTGACCGCCACGGGGAACACGAACATCGTCGACTCCCGGCACTTCGGCCTCCTGAAGGAAGGCTGCATACTCTGCAACGCCGGGCACTTCGACGTGGAGGTCCAGATGCGGGAGCTCAACGCATACGCCCGGGGCTTCCGGGAGGTCCGGCCCAACGTCCGGGAGTACGAGCTTCCCTCCGGACGTTCGGTCTATGTCCTGGGCGAGGGGCGCCTCGTGAACCTGGCCTGCGGGGATGGGCATCCCGCGGAGATCATGGATCTCTCCTTCTCCCTCCAGCTCCTCTGTCTGGCCTACGGGCTCGAGAAGGGATCGGGGCTCTCAAAGGCCGTGCATCCCGTGCCCGGAGAGGTGGACCGCCGGGTCGCGGCCTTGAAGCTGGCGGCGACGGGCATCACCATCGACACCCTCACCCAGGAGCAGGAAGCCTACCTGGCGAGCTGGGAATAGCGCGAGCCGCTTCGCGGCTCGCGGCGACGAAGCTCTTCGAGCTTCGTCGAGTTTGCCGGATTCGATTATTGGTCGCTTCGCGGCTCGCGGCGACGAAGCTCTTCGAGGTTCGTCGAGTTTGCCGGATTCGATTATCGGCCGCTTCGCGGCTCGCGCGGCCGGCTATGCCCGGGGTTCGCCGAAGGAAAGGCCCAGGACCGCCCGGACCGCGACGCTGGCCAGGATGTGTCCCGCCGCCTGGGGCACGAAGGGGCCGGAGCCCTGGACCGCCCGAATCCGGATGCCGTCGGCGACGTCCCCGGGCCGGGACCCGTCCTCCGGGAGGGCGGGCGG
>JAAYUR010000477.1 GCA_012517645.1 Treponema sp. | reverse complement strand
TCCGGAGAGACCCGGACAGGGGATCGTCCCGCGGCTCCGTTGACCGCGGCGATCTCCGTTCCGTCCCGGTTCGCGCTCATCCGGGCCTCGATCTCCCGGAGGCGCGTAAAGACGGCTTGGAGGGCGGCCTCGGAGCCTCCGTCCAGGAGGGAAATCGTACAGATGGTCCCCAGGACGTACTCGGAGCCCCGCAGGGGCTCCCGGCCGCCCGTCCGGGCGCAGGCGGAGAGGGTAAGGCAAAAGCAGAGAAGGGCGGACAGGGTTCGTCGCATGGGAAGGAGTATTCCTCTATTCCGGGTTTTATTCAATCCGCGGCACCCGCGGCGGACGGAAGCCTTCGCTCCCTCACAGGAAATACGGACGCTCGGCGGCGACGGTTGTGGGCTCCCCATGGCCCGGATAGACCTTCGTGTCCGGGGGCAGGACCAGGATCCGTCGACGGATGCTGTCCAGGATGGCCTCTTCGGAGGAGTCGAAGTTGTCCGTCCTTCCCAGGCCGCCCCGGAACAGGGTGTCCCCCGCCAGGAGGGCGGAGTCCTCCTCGATATAGAAACAGCAGCTGCCGGCCGTGTGCCCCGGGGTATGCAGGACCCGGATCCGGGTGCCCGGCAGGGTGTCCCCGTCCGCGATCAAGACGTCCGCCTCGGGCATAGCAGACCAGTACCGGTCGAAAAAACTGCGGGCGCCGATGTCCGTGAAGGCCCGGAGGTTCGTTTCCCTCCCGAGAGCGCCCAGGTACCGGCTGTCCGCGGAATGGATGGCCACAGGCACGGGCCCCAGGACGGCTCGGAGTCCCGGAAGGCCCCCGGTGTGGTCGAGGTGGCCGTGGGTGAGGGCGATGCAGACGACGGTCCGGCCGTCCAGGGCGGAGAGGATCCTCTCGGGCTCCGCGCCGGGATCCACGACAAGCGCCCTGCCGCCGCCCAGGTCCACGATATGGACGTTCACTCCGATAGGCCCTACACTCAAGGTCGTGATCATAGGAAGGGTATCCTATCGAAAGCCCGGGGAAGGGGCAATACCGGCATGCTCCGGACTCTGACCTTGGCGGCCCTGGCCGCTCTGGTTTTCTATGCCGCCCTTCCGGTCGCCTGGGCCTTCGCGGCCCGTGCGGCATGGAGGGCCTTCCGCCGCAGGTTCCTGGCATCCCTGGACTACCCTCCCCTCTCGGTTCGGGACGGGATTCGCTCTCCGGAGGGGCAAGTCCTGCTCCGGAGGCATGCGGGGTTCGTGGAAGTCCTCCAGGGCGAGGACCGGCTGTGGGTCCTGGGCGAAGGCGCGACCGCGGTGATCCGCCTCCAGGGCGCCCGCATCTTCCTGCTGCCGCCCGTCGGGTCCTCGGAGGAGCCCTATGACCTGGAAGCCGCGGACGAGACCATGAAGACCGCAGCCTGGAAGCGCCTGTCCGGCCTTCCCGAGGGGGCCCGGGTCTACGCGGCCGGAGCCTTGAGGATAGAGGGAGGCCTGCCGGTCTTTTTCGGCACCCCCTCCGAACCCCTTCTGGTCCTGATCCACGACGGCAAGGACCGGGACCTGGCCCGGAGGGCGCTGTGGGCGGGTCGGCACCGAAACGAGTACTGGAATCCGGTCACCCTGGTTTCCCTGACCGCGGGATTCCTGTCCACGGGAGCGGCTCTCTACGATCTGCTTCGGCCGCCCCTGTTGTCCTTGCCCGCCGCCCTGGCCGCCGCGCTGGCGATCGCCCCCGTCCTTCCCTTCCTGCCGCCGGGCCTGGCCTTCCTCTCGATCTACCGGAGACTCTGGGCCCGGGCCCGGCGCCTCCGGGCCCGGCGGGACCTCCTGCGGTCCGGACTGGAACCCCCCGCCGGGGATCCGGCAGGCGGGGATGCGGAGCGGGAGGCCGCGGAATGCGTGATACGGGCCCGAAGGGACGAGATTTTATCCGGCCTGGCCTTCGGGACCTCCCTGGTCCTGAATTTCCTGCTGGCCGTGCTGGCTATCCGGGGAATTATCCGTTGACGGGTCCGTCTACGTCGGTCCCCGCCCCTCCCTCGGGGCGGCCGTCGGTCTTTTCAGCCCGGGTCTCTTCCTTTCGGGGGCGGGCCCGGTTCACCGCGAGCTTCCTGCCCTTGAACGTCGTCCCGTCCGCGTCCTGGATGATGAGGTCCGCGGCCGCGGGGTGTACGTTCACGAAGGTGTAGTTGTCGAAGGTCCGGACGGCCCCGATGTCCGATTCCTCCAGCCCGGCGATCCCGGAAAGCACCCGGAGGAGGTTTTGGGAGGTGAAGCGCTGACGGCGGCCCATGCTGAAGAAGAGGGTCGTACCCTCCCCGGAATAGGTACCCTTCCGGATCCTGAGATTCGAAGCTTCGGGCTTTTCCGGGGCTTCCGCCTTGGAGGAAGGGGTCGAGGGCTTTTCGGGAACGGCCCCGCCCGGTTGTTTACCGTCCTTTCGGGGGGCCGAAGGCCTTGGGCGCGGGGCGGAAGGAGGGGCCGCGCGGGAAGGCCCCGCGGAGGCGCCCACGGCGCGGAGGATTAGGGCCGCCGCGGCGTAGGATCGGAGATGAAAGGGAACCCGGGAACGGAACAGGGACCGGCAGGCGTTCAGGATGGCCGGATCTCGAATGGAGCGGACTTCTTCCAGGATCTTCCCGATGAGCGCCTCGGCCTCCGAGGCGGGAAAGCCTTGCTGCGTATCTTCCGTTGACACATCGAACTCCTTGGTTTCCATATTGGCGGATACGGGTCCGAATCGCAAGAGCCTGAGAACCGGCGCCTATGTTGGGTTATTTAATATATAATTATATCTATATTATCCATTCCATACTTGACTGAAGCGGGGAATGAAGGCAAGATGTAAGAAATTTTTGAAACCCTGAGTCGACAATTCTTCGCAAGGAGCGAATATGGCGGACAAGAAGCGCATCCTGATCCTAGGCGGCGGCTACGCGGGCGTCTGGGCGGGAAAGATCCTGGAAAAGAAATATCGCAAGCGCGAGGACGTGGAAATCACCCTGGTGGACAAGAAGCCCTTCCACACCCTGATGACGGAGCTGCACGAAGTGGCCGGTTGGAGGGTGGAACCGGAGTCCGTCCAGGTGCCCTTCAGCAAGATCTTCGGAGCCCGCAAGATCGACGTCCGGGTCGACACCATCACCGGGGTGGATTTCCAGGCCAAGGTCGCCAAGAGCTCCACCGCGGAATACCCCTTCGACTATATCGTGATCGGTGTGGGCGCGGAGCCCGAGTACTTCGGCATCCCCGGGGTCCAGGAAAATTCCTTCCCCCTGTGGTCCTTCGACGACGCCATGCGCATCCGCCACCATGTGGAGCACATGTTCGCCAAGGCCGCCTGCGAGACGGATCCCGCCAAGCGTCGGCGCATGCTCACCTTCGTGGTGGCCGGCGCGGGCTTCACGGGGATCGAGATGATCGGCGAGCTCCTGGAATACCGCCAGGACATGTGCCGCAAACACCATCTGGACCCCAAGGAGACCCGGGTCGTCAACATCGAAGCCCTGCCCTCCATCCTGCCCATCCTGGAGGAACCCCTCCGCATCCGGGCGGAGAACTACATGAAGAAACAGGGCTGCGAGATCTTCCTGAACTCCGCCATCACCGGCGCCGAGCCCGGAAAGGTCCTGCTCAAGGACGGCACCGTCGTGGAGACGGATACCTTCATCTGGACCTGCGGCGTGAAGGGTTCGTCCTTCACCTCCGTACTGGACGTACCCAATGCCGAGCGCGGCCGGGGCCGCATGCAGGCCAACGAATTCATGCAGTCCGTGGCCTATCCCTACGTCTACCTGGCCGGGGACAGCGCCTTCATACTGGAACCCAACGGCAAGCCCATGCCCCAGATCGTGGAGGCCTCCCACTGCTCCGCCGAGACCGTGGCGCACAACATCATGGCGGACATCGACGGCGGGGAGCACCACAAGTTCAAGCCCAACTACCACGGGTTCATGGTATCCATCGGAGGCCGGTACGGCGTGGCCAACGCCGGGGGCATGAAGACGCGGGGCTTCATGGCGATGGCCATGAAGCACATGATCAACT
>JAAYUR010000330.1 GCA_012517645.1 Treponema sp. | reverse complement strand
TACCTCATTCATCACAACTATCGAAAGAAGTATCGGATCGGGGGAAGGGTTGGTTCGGAAGGGGTCCACGGGGAGGCGGCGGGGATACCGGGCCCGAGGATCGAGGGAGGGCTTGCAAGGATGTTCCGCCAACGGGCCTTCCTGAGCCGGACTCGGCTTTCGGAATCCCAACAGAGGATCTGGATGAAGGAGTATCCCACGCCCCTGAAGAACAGGCCGGAGTACCTTCCGGCGTATGCCTGTGCTTGATCAGGCGAGGATTGCATATCCTGCCTTGGTACAAGCTTCGTAACACTAACAAAGATTTCCGGTCTACCGCGCCGGAGAATCCTTCAGCGCCCAGCGACCGTCGACCTGGGAAAACCGCGCTGCGTCCACCACAAGAACCCGGCCGTCCTCCCCGGAGATCCGCACCTTGCCGGCGGGTACGTTTATCTCCGTGACCCGGAAGACCACCCCGTCCCACTGGAACCGGGCGCCCTCGGGGGGGATGCTCCGGCGGGCTTCCCGGTAGAATCCGAACTCGTAGGCAAGGCAGCAGAGAAGCCGACCGCAGGGGCCGGAGATCTTCATGGAGTTCAGGGAGAGGTTCTGGTCCTTCGCCATCTTGATGGACACGGGGACCAGCTTGTCCGTGACCCCGTGACAGCAGAGCACCCGTCCGCAGACCCCGCAGCCCCCGATGACCCGGGCCTCGTCCCGTACGCCGATCTGCCTTAGCTCGATGCGCATCTTGAACACCGAAACGAGGTCCTTGACCAGTTCCCGGAAGTCCACCCGGGAGTCGGCGGTGAAGAAGAACAGGACCTTGGGCTCCTCCAGGAGGTAGTGGGCGGATACCAGCTTCATGGGCAGCCGTCGGACCGCGATGCGCTCTTGGCACACCGTGAAGGCGTGGCGCTCCTTTTCCGCGTTCTGGGCCTTCCGCTCCAGGTCCGCGGCCGTTGCGATCCGTTCGATCCGGGCGATCTCGTCCGGGGATACGTATCCGGGGTTCCGGATGAGGCCCATGACCCGGCAGAGATCCCGGCCGTAGCGGGTGGACACGAGGACGTAGGTGCCGACGGTCAGGGTGCGGAGCGTGGGAGCCTCCGACGCGGCCGCGCCGGATTCCGCAGTCGGTTCCGGGGCGGCCGGGGGTCCGGCCGGGGAGTCAGGCGCGGCAAGGCCCTCTGCGCTCCCGGCGGCCCCCGCCTCCGGGGATGCCGATAGATCCTGGATTTCCGGGATCGGGAACGCCGGGGAAGGCACAGGCTCGGCGGCCGGGGGGATCGGGCCTTCGTAGGTCGCCAGGAAGGTCTCGTGGGAATGCTCGACCGCAAGCCTGTACAGGGGCCAGGGCAGGGCCTGGGAAGGACGGGTCTCCTTCCGTTCCGTCTCCGCTCCCTCGTCCTCCAGGTGCCGGAGATCCTCTTCGGTCATATCGTGATCCGCGTATCGCGTCATCGTTCCTCCACGCCCGTTCGGCCGCCCTACGGCGTCCGGCCGCCCTACGGGCGTCCAGCCGCCCTACGGGCGTCACTGCAGGAGATCCACCAGGATCCCGTAGATCTCGTCCACCCTCCGAAGGATCTCCAGCTGGTTGCGCTGGGTGGACAGGATCTCCGCGGCCAGCTTTTCCAGTTTTTGATCCACCACGGAAAGAATAACGTATTTTTTCCGTTTAAGGATATTCGTCCCCGACGTCTTCTCCTCCAGGGCGTACGCCCGGGATACGACATAGTGGACGAAGTTGCGCACCGCCAGCTTGTAGGCCACCACGGCCTCCGGGTTGGGGTCCCGCTTCAAGTCCTCCCCGAGTCCGTGGACGTCGTCCAGCAGGGCTTCCAGGTCCGCCTGGGAAAAGGGGGCGTCCGCCACGGATCCGGCGTGGAAGCCGTCGTCCTCCGCCCGTTCGGCGCTCCGCAGGAGGGTCCGGAAGACTCCCTTGCCCTTGTCGACTTTCCGCTCTTCCCGGGGCTTCTTTCCCGAGAGCCCGGGTACGAGCCCCGAGAGGAGATTGTCCGGAAGGTCTATCTTCGCCATGCGCCTTCGGTCCCCGAACCCCTGCGGGGATCGACGGGGTCCGACGGGGGAACCCGGGTCCCGTGCCGAGCCTGGAAGTCCAGGAGGGCGTCCTCGGCCTTCTCGCCCGTCCCGCTCACCTCCACGTCCCCGTGGATGACGATCTCGCCCTCCGAATCCAGCCGAGGGGCGAAGACGTTTCCTACGATTACCGCCCCGTCCAGGACCGAGAGCCGTTCGGTGACGCAGACGTCCCCCTTGACCAAGCCCCCGATGATGGCGGACCGGGCCTGGATCGAGGACTCGCAGCGCCCGCCCTGGCCGATCACGACCTTCCCGGTGGACCGGATGGCTCCGACCACGTCCCCGTCCACCCGGAGAAGCCCGTCCACCACCAGATCCCCCCGAAGCGTGCTTCCCGCGCCGACAAGGGAGTTCACCAGGGAGTCACGGAGGTTCGCCATGGAGGTATCCTAACCGGGGCCGCTTACTGCGTCAACGCGGAGCTGGAACGGATGTTCAGGAATCGCAGGGGGTCGATGGTCTCGGTGCCCAGGTGGACCTCGTAGTGGAGGTGGGGACCCGTGGTGAGCCCCGTGTTGCCCAGATAGCCGATGACCTGGCCCTGCTGGACCTTCTGGCCCTTCTGGACCCGGACGGACTGGAGGTGGGCATAGCGAGTGAAGAACCCGTGCTTATGCTCCAGGATGATGTTGTTGCCGTAGCTGGGATCGTACCCGATGTTGGCCACCTTGCCGTCCGCGGTGGCCACGACGGGGTCGCCCATCCGGAAGGTGGAAATATCCAGTCCCTTGTGCAGATACCAAGACCCGTAGAAGGGGTTCTCGTTCTGGCCGTAGTACATGGAGATGTGGCCGATCCCGCCCTTCACGGGCCACAGGTTCGGGATCTCCGAGAGGACCTCGCTCTGGGAGGACACGACGCCGCCCAGCTCCTTGACCGCGCTGACCGTCTTCTCCAGGTAGCGGGTGACCTTGCGGATCTCCCCCACCTCCCGTAGGGAGCCCCGCCCCGCCTCCTCCACGTCGAAGAAGGCCGCCAGGTCGCCGTCCCGGTCCCCGGTGGAGGACGAGGAGGGCTGGATGCCGATGCGGGAGAGGGTGGAGGACAGGGCGGCCTCGAAGTTGCGGGCCGCCTTGATCAGGGTCGTCGTCTCGTCCCGGACGGCGTCCAGGTCCGCTTGGGTGGAACGGAGATCCGAGACCTTTCCGGACAGAAGACGGGCGGTGCTGCCGAAACGGGAGGTCGCGTACACGGACACGGACAGGATCACCCCTATGGCCAGGAGGATGCCCGCCAGGCCGAAAAAGCTGAGCTGGAGGTTCAGAATGCGCTTTTCCGTGTGGGGGACCAACATGATGGTAAGCTTTTGTCGGCCCGCCTTCATGAAGCGCCGGAAGAAATCTCGGGAAGCGGAAGCCGCGCGGGTCATGGCGGCTACAAGCCGTTGAACCAGAGTATTCTCCAGCTTCTTATATCGTTTTAGAGTCGACACCCGCGCTCCTTGAGAATCGCGAAGATAGCTATCGGATCAGTTTAACACCTAGATTATCGGTTTGTCAAAGGCAGCTTTTGAAATTAGCTCAAAGGCGGATTTTTAAATCCGCCGACGGGGGCGCTCCCCGCTAGCTCCGGCCGGCTGCGGACCTGAGCTTTTCCAGGAACCCCTGCTGGTCGTCCACGTTGAACACCCCCCGGCCGGGGTCCGCCCCCCCGGCCGTTGTCCAGGTCAGGGCCACCTCCGGAAAGGACGCACCCAGCAAGCGGGTCAGCCACCCCTGTCTCGGCTCCTCCAGGGAACGCAGGTTCTCCCGGGGCACCCGGAACTCCACCGCTTCCTCCTCCCCTCGGCCCTTCAGGGTAAACAAGCCTTTCAGCCAGTTCTCCGACTTGCGCCCCATGAAGTGGAAGGTGCTTTCCGTGAGGATCAGGATCCCCCATACCCCTTCCCGGGGAGCTCCGGGACCGAGCCATTGCCCCATCGCCCGGGCCTCCACGATCTGCCCGGTCGACCGCTCGTAGTCCCGCCAGAACGCTTCCGCTTCCTCGGTCATGTCGCCTCCTCGTCCGGCTGTCCGGCGTTCCCCCGACGCGGAACCGCGGCCGGAGCCGCCGAACCGCCCCGGTGCCTCAGTTTCCCTGGGCGGCCCGGGACACCTCGGCCCAGGCGTCCCAGGTCTTCCAGCGTTCGGCATGGACGGCCCGGGCGAGCTCCGCGACCCCCGCCCCCAGGAAGATCCGCAGAGGCGGATCCTCGGAGTCCGCTACCGCCAGGACAGCCGCGGCGGTAGCCTTCGGATCCCCGGACTTCAGGCCCGACCCCACGGGTCCCGCGCCCTCGTAGGGAGCCGACTTCGGGACATGCACCGCCGAGGGTCCCCGCCAGTCCGTGCCGAAGGGTCCCGGTTCGATCAGGGTGACCCGGATGCCGAAGCCGGCGACCTCCTTGGCCAGGGACTCGCTCATCCCTTCCACGGCCCATTTGGAGGCGTGGTAGAGCCCCAGGAAGGGGAAGGACACGACGCCCCCCAGGCTGGTCACCTGGAGGATGCGGCCCCCGCCCTGTTCCCGCAGGACCGGCACGGCCGCCTGGGTGACCCATAGGGTCCCGAAGAAGTTCGTCTCCATTTGGGCCCGTGCCTGTTCCTCCGTCACGTCCTCCACGGCTCCGAACAGACCGTACCCCGCGTTGTTCACGACCACGTCCAGCCGTCCGAACCGGGTCCGGGCCTCGGCCACGGCCCGGAAGGCCGCGGACCGATCCCGAACGTCCAGGGTCAGGGGCAGGATCGATTCCCCGTAGGCGGCGGCGAGGTCCCGCAGGGTCTCCGGATTGCGTACGGCCGCCGCCACCCGGTCTCCCCGGGCCAGGGCCGCCTCCGCCCATATCCGCCCGAACCCCTTGGACGCGCCGGTGATGAACCAATTCTTCCGCGACATCGATGCTGCTCCCGGAACGAGATAGTTCGTACTCTACCATATCCGCCTACTCGCCGTTCATTGAAATACCCCCGGCCGCTGCGATATAGTTACATGGATGAACATCTCGGCCCGGGAAGAGTGGAGCGCGGAGCGGCCCCTTCCGCTTACGAGCGACGGAAGCCTGCGGCTCTTCTTCGTCGGGGCGGGCAGCGCCTTTTCCAAGAAGTATTACCAGACGAACCTCCTGGTCACCAAGGGCGATACCCACCTGCTGGTCGACTGCGGAACCCGAACCCCCGAAGCCCTCGCCCGCCTGGGCCTTCCGGTAACGAAGATCGACAACTTCCTGATCACCCATTCCCACGCGGACCACGTCGGCGGTCTGGAAGAGGTGATGCTCATGAATCGGTACGGCCCTAAAAAGAAACCGACCATCGTCATCTCCCGGGCCTACCAACGCCTCCTCTGGAACGCCTCCCTGCGGGGCGGCTGCGCCTACAACGAGCGGCACGACGACCGGTCCCTGGAATTCGAGGACTTCTGGGTGCCCGTGAGGCCCAAGCGGATTCCCGGAGCGGACCGTCAGCTCTCCATGGCCCGAGTCGGCTCCCTCCGGCTGACCCTCTTCCGGACCAAGCACATTCCCGACAACGCCGGATCCTGGAGAGACTCCGCGCTCAGCCACGGGGTGATCCTGGACGACCGCATCCTCTTCACCAGCGACACCCGCTACGACCCCGAGATGGTGCTGGCCTTGGACCGGACTTATAAGTTC
This sequence comes from Treponema sp., assembly GCA_012517645.1. Taxonomy (GTDB): domain Bacteria; phylum Spirochaetota; class Spirochaetia; order Treponematales; family UBA12059; genus JAAYUR01. Next base: position 10,100 of record JAAYUR010000330.1, on the reverse strand, counting down.
GAGGCGATCTTCCACGACGGTCAATTGTTCACCGGCGGCGTCCATGCCTCCCTGGAGGAGCTGTCCGCCCTTCCGGCGGAGGTGAAAGCCCGGATGTACCTCATGCACTACCAGGATTCCGCGGATTCCCAGGCTGACCGGGCGCGGGACCTCGGGTTCGCGGGTTTTTCGGAGCAATGGCGACACTACGTCTTCGACTGATCCTGGTCGCCCAAGCGGCCCTCCTCCTCTCCTGCGCAACCGGCCCCCGGAACCTCCACCCTCCGGAAGACTACCCGGACCCGGCCTCGGCCGACGCTATCCGCGCCCGGGTCCGGGGCATTTCGATCCATGCATTCCTCCAGGGTCCCGAGGACGCGGACATCCTGGTCCTGGGGATCCACGGCTGGGCCGCCTCCGGGGCCGAGGGCCTGGTCTTCGGCCGGGCGCTGGAACGCCGAGCGGCCGAGGTCGCGGAGTCGGATCCCCGAGCCCCAACCGTGCGTCTGGTCTCTCCAGACCTGCCCGGATCCGGAGCTTCCGACAAGCCCCGGGCTCCCTACACTCCGGAATGGTTCGTCGGAATCCTGGACGGGTTCCGGGAAGCCCTGGGCAGGGACAGGGTAGTCCTGGCCGGGCATTCCCTGGGCGGACGCTTGGCCTTGGACTACACCCTGGCCCACCCGGAACATGTGGAGGGGCTGATCCTCCTGGCCCCCGCGGGCCTCGCCGAATCCTTCTACCCCTTGGACCGCTGGGCCCTGGGAGGGGACCGGATCGTCCGCGCCGGGACGAACCTGGTTTCCGAGCGCCTATACATGCGATTCTACCGGAACCGGGTGGTGCGGAATCCTCGGTACGCGTATCCCGGCATCGCCGCGTGGGCGATCGCCGGTCTATTGACCCCGGAGGGACGGGATGCTTTGGGCGACACGACCCGGCACGCTCTGGCCGCCCCGGACCTTGCGGATCGGCTGGACAAGATCGAGGTGCCCGTCCTCCTGGTCTGGGGGCGCAAGGACGAGGTTCTGCGCTTCGAGTCCTCCCGCGTCTTCGTCGACCGTCTGCCCGACCTGAGAGGCTTCCTGGCCCTGGAGGACTGCGGCCATCATCCCCAGACGGAGCGTTCCGCGGAGACGGCCCGGGCGGCGTACGGCTTCCTGGCCGGCCTCAGAGGATTCGGTACCTGTTCGCCTTGAGGCGGGCCCGCCTCGGATTCACAAGTTCCGCCGGAAAACCGTTTCGCCTCAGGACCCGCAGGAATCGGCGCAGACAGGCGGAATAGCCCGGCGGCGTCTCCGACCGGCTCGGCTTGAGAGGTTCCAGGAGAATCTTGCCGTCCCTTCCCAGGCGGACGGAGGCCCAGACCCGGCAATCCCGGGGGCCCCCCAGGGACGCCTCCAGGTCCGGAAGCCGCAGGGCCCGAAGCGCTTCCGCCGAGGTGCGCGGGGGGCTCGGAGACCGAATCCTGGCCATAAGCCAGGATCGACTCGCTATCAGCAAATTGTCAAGCTAGGGACCCGGGGCTAGCATCATTCCACCGAAGGGAGACGATCCCGTGGCGGAACTCCAGGCTGTATTCATCATGAACCTCAAACGAGAGCGAGGGCGCCTGGGGATCTCCCAACTCATGCTGGCCGAACGGGCGGAACTCTCCCCCGGGTACGTCGGGGAAATCGAGAGCGGCCGCAAGTTTCCATCGATAGAATGTGTCGAGCGCCTGGCCCGAGCCTTGGAGGTTCCGCCCTACCGCCTGTATATGTCGGACCGGGACGTGGAGGAGCTTCTCAGCCCCGAAGGCAAACCCGGCTGGGCCAAGGCCGCCCTGGTTCGATGGGCCGCGGAGATGCTGGGTAAGTACGCGGGGGGTGACGGGGGGCAGTGAACGGTGGCCCGTGGTCTGTGGACGAAAACGGGCATCCGAGCTCGGCCTCGGTTCACGGTCAAGCGGGAACCTCAAAGCGATTCAAGGACCGTCCACGGTTCACCTCTTCTTGTACCGGATGAAGACCTGCTTCCCGGGATCCACGGCGTTCGTGCGCTCGTCGATCTCGAACCAGCCGGAGGCGCGGATGAGCTCGCCGAGCTTGCGGAAGCCGTAGTTGCGGGGGTCGAACTCGGGCTGTCGGTTGGCCACATACTGCCCCACGGGGCCCAGGTAGGCCCAGCCGGACTCGTCCGCGGCGTCCTCCACCGCGGCCCGGAGCATGGCCTGGAGCTTCCGGTCGTTCTTCCAGTCCGCGGCCACCACATCCTTGGCCTTCTCGGGCTTGACCTTCCCGGGCGCGGCCCCCTCCGGAACCGCCTCCTCGTCCACCTCCCGCAGGATCTCGGTGTAGATGAACTTATCGCAGGCCGCCACGAAGGGCTTGGGGGTCTTCTTCTCCCCGAAGCCCAGGACCAGCTTCCCGGATTCCCGGAGCCGGGCGGCCAGGCGGGTGAAGTCCGAGTCGGAGGTCACCACGCAGAAACCGTCCAGGCGCTCGGAGTACAAGAGGTCCATGGCGTCGATGATCATGGCCGAGTCCGTGGCGTTCTTTCCGCTGGTGTACGCGAACTGCTGGATGGGCTGGATGGCGTAGGCCAGAAGCTTGTCCTTCCAGTGCCGGAGGTTAGTGGTGGTCCAGTCTCCGTAAATCCGCTTCACGCTGGCGATCCCGTACTTGGCCACCTCGGCCAGGAGACCGTCCACGATCCAAGCCTGGGTGTTGTCCGCGTCGATCAGTACCGCCAGCTTAAGCTGCATGGTGTCGTCTTTCTTATTCGGCAATGTAGTCATCTTAATCTCCAAACAATGTGGTTTTTATCCGCTTCACGTGACTCATGGAGCTTACGGATAGCACCCGAACGCTCCCGTCCTCCGCGTCCGCGGCTCGGAGGACCAGCCCCCGCTCGGTCTTTTCAAGCTCCAGGGGGCGGACCCGGCATAGTTCCGGCTGTCCGTCCGCCCGCCGGGCAAGGATCTCCAGGACCGCCCCGCCCGAGCGAAGCACCCGTTCGATCACCCTAACCTTGCCCATGTAGTCTAAGGCGCCGGCTTCCAGGCCCGGGCCGTCCGTTTCGGCCCGGGTCAGCTGATCCTCGCTCAGGATGATCCTGCGATCGATCCGATCCGCCAGCTCGGCCCTGCGCCCCTCCGGCGCGTCCAAGGATTCCAGCCGGGCTCGGAGCCGGGCCCGGATTTCCGACGGTCCGGATCTCCGGGGCTCCCCCGAGACCGCCGCGGCAGGGTCCAGGAGGCGGGACCAGGCAGGCCTGTCCGCCGGAGCCCCCGGATCCCCCACGGGGCCTCCCGGAGTCTCCCGCCCCTCCGGAGCATCCCTGGGGCCGAGCAGCCCTTCCGCCCTTCGGATCCGGGGGGCGTGCATCCCCGCCCTCTCCATGGCGACGCGGATCTCCCCGGGGTCGTCGGACCTGAGGAGCCACGCCCCGTCCGCAACGGCCGGACCCCGAAGGCCGACCAGGGAAGGGGCGTTTTCCGCCCGGGTCCGGGCGGGGCCCTCGGCGGCCAGAACGTACCCGTAGTATAGCCTAACCGAAAGATGCTCCTTTTCCCAGCCCGCCAGGGAAAAAGCCAGACTCTGGGGCAGGGCGCGGCCGGAGAGCGCTTCCAGGGTTCGGACGATCCTCTCCGATCCCAGGCCCGCATCCAGGGCTCGGCGTACGCTCTTCCGGTCCAGGACGCAGGACCAGACCTCCCCGCGGCTCTCGAGACGCCCCACGGTTCCCGAAAAAGCCCGGACCGCGGGATCCGCCTCGGGCAGCACCCGTAGGGTATGGGAGGCCTCCACCGCCAGTACCGGACCGGACGGCCCGGCGTCCTCGGAGGCCCCGACAGGCGAACTCCCGGGAGTGCCGTTCTTCTCCCCGTCGACCCCGGAACCCGGGGCGATCCTGGGTGCCCGCCGGACCGCCGCGGCCCGTACGATCCCGGAGGCGGTCCTGCGGACCAGGCCGAAGCGGAGCAACGCCTCCGCGCAGGACTCGGCCCGGGCCGCCCCCGCGCCGCCCCGGGGCTCGATCGACAGGAGGGCCAGCCGACGGAACCCCGCCTCGCTGACCGCCGCCCCGGGAGGTATCGCAGCGGCTATGGACTCCAGGAGCCGCGCCCGTTCCGGCAGCGACGGCCGCGGGGGCGGCCCGGCGTCGCCGTCGGGACGGAAGGACAGCTCCCGGGCTGCCTCCGCGAGAAGGAAGGGAAGACGCTCCCCCCAAGCCTCCGCGACGTCCGCGAGACGGAGCATGTCGGGACCCTCGGCTCCTCCTTCCGCGGGAATCAGCAGGCCGGCCCCCCGGAACCCCGCGATCAGGGCGTCCAGGGTCGCGTCGGAACCGCCGGACCCGGCCGCCTCGGAAAATCCGGCGGGGGGTTCCGGCGCGGCCCGGCGGGCTTCCGGATCCCCCGAGGCGCCTTCGGAGACGAGCCTGCCGTCGATGGGGGAAAAACCGGCCAACTCCGGCAGGAGGGACAGGAGGCGGGTCCGGACGCGCTTGGAGGGTCGCCCGTCCCGGCGGAGGGGTCCGTCCTGGTGGAAGAGGATCGAGGCGGCCGCGCAGATCGTGTCCGCGTCCACCCCCGGAGGAGGGGGCGGCCCCTCCCAGGGGGAACAGCCCAGCAGGCCCCGCAAATCCGCCTCCCGGGCCAAGCGGGGGGCCAGGGCGGGCGTCACGGCCAGGATCGGCCCGGACGAGCTCGGAGCCCGGAACAGGACCAGCCGGTCCCGCAGGTTCGCGAGGCGGAGGGAAAGCTCCCACGGGCCGTGTTCGTCCGCGAGGAGTTCCCGGAGAAAGCCTTCGGAACAGGGCCCGGCCGCGGCCAGGGCCCCCAGGATTCGGGCGTCCAGGGAATCCAGCAGGGCGGCCTGGGCGTCCCCGGTCTCGGGCTTCTTGAGGAAGGCCTCGAGCCGGGCCACCAGGGCGTGCTTGTTGTACGGCGTGGGGACGGGTCCCAGGTAGTTCCGGACCGCGGACAGGAAGGCTTCCGTATCCTCCGCCACCAGGGCGTCCCGCCAGACCGAAGGGGGAAGGGTTTTCAGTTCCACGGGTCCCCGTCCCAGGATTCGATGGTGTACCGATACCCCTGCTCCGCGAGGAAGCGGTGACGATTGGCCGCAAAATCCTCCTCGTCCGTGAACCGGGAAACCAGGGAATAGAACCAGGAGTTCCGGTCCTTCGGACGGAGTATCCTTCCCAGCCTCTGGGCTTCTTCCTGCCGGGATCCGAAGGCACCGGAAACCTGTACGGCAACGGAGGCGTCCGGCAGGTCGATGGCGAAGTTCGCCACCTTGGACACTACGATCACCCGAACCCGGCCTTCCTTGAAGTCCTTGTAGATCCGTTCCCGCTCCGCGTTGGGCACCGCCCCGGTAACCAGGGGGGCCCCGAGGTCCCGGGCGATGGCCCCCAGCTGGTCCAGGTACTGGCCGATCACCAGGATGGAGTCCTCGGGGTGGTTCGCGACCAGCTCCCGGACGATCCCGAGCTTCCGGGGGTTCTCCGCCGCGATCCGATGTTTCGCCCGGGTCTCCGCCACGGCGTACCGGACCGCGTCCTACTCGGGCAGGGCGACCCGGATCTCCCGGCAGAAGGCCTCGGCGATGAAGCCCTTGCGCTCCAGGTCCTTCCAGGGAACATCGTACTTCTTGGGACCGATCAGGCTGAAGACGTCCTCCTCCCGGCCGTCCTCCCGGACCAGGGTGGCCGTGAGTCCCAGACGCCGGACCGCCTGGATCTCCGCCACCACCCGGAAGACCGGGGCGGGCAGGAGATGTACCTCGTCGTAGATCACCAGCCCCCATTTTTCCCGGCGGAAGAGGTCGAAATGGGGGTAGTCCGAGTCCTTGTCGGGCCTCCACACCAAGACCTGGTAGGTGGCGATGGTGACGGGGCGTACCTCCTTGCGGATTCCCGTATACTCTCCGACGGCCTCGGCGGCCAGGTCCGTCTTGTCCGCCAGCTCGTCCATCCACTGGTGGACCGCGGCGACGTTCGTGGTCACCACCAGGGTCTTTCTCCCGATCTCCGCCGCGGCGGCCATGGCCACCACGGTCTTGCCCGCCCCGCAGGGCAGGACCACGACCCCGTACCCCGTGCCCGGCCCCCGGTCCCCCAGGAAGGCCCGGACCGCGTCGGTCTGGTAGGGCCGGAGGGAAAAGGCCTTCCCGGCAGCTGTCGTGCTCCGCAGGGAAAAGGCCAGGGGTTCCCCGTCCGTCAGGGGCGCCAGGTCCTTCACGGGCCAGCCCAGGGCCGTAAGCTCCTGCTTCACCGTACCCCGGTCGATCCGGCGGACCCGGAAACCCCCGGATACCGGGGAGATCCACGGGGACAGGCGTCGGGAGGAGGAGATCTCCGCGGCCACCCTGCGGTCTTCGCAGGTCAAAAGGAGGTCCCCGTCCGCGTCCCCCTCCCGCAGAAGGAGCTTCCCGAACCGGGCGGAGGTCTCCCGGATCGTGTAGAGCACGCTCTGGGGCACCTCGTACCGAGCCCAGCGGACCAGGACCGAGACCGCGTCCTCCGCGGAAAAACCCGCGGCCGCGGCGTTCCAGAGGGACAGCGGGGTGATCCTGTAGGAGTGGAAGTGCTCGGGGCTCTTCTCCAGCTGGGCGAAGGGGCTCAGCTCCTCCCGGGCCTTCTCGAAGCCCGGATCGTGGGCGTCCAGCAGAAGGCTCAGGTCGCTCTGCACGATCAAGGGCTTGGAATCGGACATATCAAGGTGATTGTACCCCGGGCGCCCCGGGCTTGGCCATACGCGGAGGGGAACCCAGCCCTGTGCCGGCCCCCGTCCGGAGCCCCGGTTTGATCCTGCGGGGCGACCTGACCCGAGGCCGCGCCCCGGGCCGGGACACGCGCCCGCCGCCCCGTTCAGTGCCGCCGCAACACCAGACGGAGGGGCAGATGGTCGGAGTATCCCTCCCGGTTCCGGGAATCCCAAGCCCGGGGCGCCCCGTCGTCCGATAGAAGCTCCGCCTCGGGTTCCGCGGAGAAGGAGAAGAAGGATAAGCCTCGGCCGTCCAGGAGCCCCGGGCCCAACAGGACATGGTCGATCCGCTCCGGCAGGCCCTCATGGACGTAGCTGAACCCTCCCGAATCCTCCCAGGGGCTCCATAGGGCAAGACCGAAGGGGCCGAGGCCGACGTCCCCGGGGCTTCGAGCCACGAGAATCCGATCCGTCCAACCCGGTTCGACACCGGCGCGCTCCTCGGGAAGCAAGGCCGTGGGCCAGGAGCCTCCTACCCGGCCCCATTCGTCGGGGTTTTCGTTAAGGTCCCCGGCCAGCAGGATCTCCGCGGCCGGATCCTCCGCGAGGATCTCCCCGATCCTCCGGGCCGCCAGGGCCGCCTGAGTCCGTCGCACGGGCTCCGTAGCCCGGGCGCCCCCCAGCTTGCTCTTCCAGTGGGCGGCCAGGATCCACAGGCGGACCCCCTCGGCGTCCAGGACCACCTCCAGAAGGGGACGCAGGTCCCCCTTCCGGACGTCCGGACCCGGATCCACGGAATGGGCCCGGGCGGAAACCGCCGGGAACCGGGACAGAACCGCGCTGCGGAGAGCGGCGCCCTCTCCCTCGCAGACGATCCGGGTGGGCCACGAGCCGGGCAGAAGGGCCGCCAGATCCTCCGCGACCCGGATATTCTCGACCTCCTGGAGGATCAGGATCGAGGGTCCCCCCGGAAAGGCCGCGGCCGCGGCCCGGGAAAGATTCTTGAGCCGCGTCCGGTACCCTTCGGCGTTCCACAGGCCCTTGGCCACGGACCAGCCCGGGAACTCCGCGCCGTCGTCCCGGTCATCGAAGAGGGTCTGGAGGTTCCAGGAGAGGATGGTCACTTCGCCGCGGGGTAGATCCAGAAGGGAACAGCGGGAGGAACTGAGAGACAGGATCGCCAGAACCGCGGCCGCCGCCGCGCCGAAACGAGAAAACCGCATGTCGGACCTCCGGGCCGTCTCTAGACGGCCAGGGTCCACTCCGCCAGCAATTCGTCCAGCGCTTGCGTCGAGAGCCCGGCGGGCTCAAAAACCTCTCCCGTGATGGCCTCGTAGGCCTCCACGTACCGGGCCGCGGTCTCGATCCGGATACCGTCGGGGATCTCCGGGGCAGGGCCGTCCCCGGTAAAGCCTCGGTCCGCCAACCAGCGGCGGAAGCTCTCCTTGTCCAGCTCCCTTCGGGCGCCGTCCGGGGCGGAGTCCCCGCCGGGGAGCCTCCAATACCGGCTGGAGTCGGGGGTGTGGATCTCGTCCGCCAGGATCAGCCGACCGTCCAGGGTGCCGAACTCGTACTTGGTGTCCACCAGGATAAGGCCGTGCTCCCGGGCGATTCGGCGGCCCCGAAGGTACAGGGCCCGGGCCGCCCGGGCGATCTGATCCCAGAGGTCCGCGTCCACCAAGCCCGAGCGCACGAGCTCCTCGCCGCTTACCGGGCGGTCATGGCCGGAGGCTTCCTTCGTGGAGGGGGTCAACAGGGGTTCCGGGAACTCCGAGTCCCGGGCCAGACCGGAAGGTAGATCGATGCCGGAAACCCGCCTGCCCGCCTGGTAGTCCCGCCAGGCGGAGCCGGTCAGGAAACCCCGGACCACCACCTCCACGGGCACCATGTCCGCCTTCCGTACCAGGCAGGCCCGGCCCGTCTCGGACAGGGGGTCGCGCCCCCCCAGCTCCGAAGGGGGAATCATGTGGTTCGGGACGATGTCCGAGGTCCGGGCGAACCACCAGGCCGAGACCCGGGTGAGGACCTCTCCCTTGAAGGGAATCGTGGAGAGGATCCTGTCGTAGGCGGAGATCCGGTCGCTGGCCACGAGAAGAAGGCGCCCGGGCCCCTCCACGACGTCCCGGACCTTGCCCCGGTAAAGGGGTCGGCCCCCCGCCGCCTTGTCGGGCAGACCTTCGTACGCGTAGGGCAGGGCCGCGGCGATCGACCGGGGATCCATGCCTTACAGCTCGTCCCTGCGGCTTACCGTTCGGGAGATGAGCCCGTAGGCAACGGCTTCCTCGGCGGTCATCCAATAGTCCCGGTCCGTGTCCTTCTTGACCCGCTCCAGATCCTGCCCGGTTTCCCGGGCTATCAGCTTGTTGATGCGATCCCGGGTCCGCTCGATCTCCCGGGCGTGGATCTCGATGTCCGTGGCGACGCCCCGGAGACCGGAGAGGGGCTGGTGGATGAGGTAGTGCGAGTTGGGAAGCCCGACGCGGCGCTCCTTGGGCGCGGCCAGGAGGATCAGGGCTCCGGCGCTGGCCACCAGGCCCATGCCGATCATCCAGACCTGGGGCTTCACGAACCGGGCCATGTCGAAGACGGCGTACCCGGCGTCCACGTCCCCGCCGGGGGAGTCGATCAGGATACGGATCGGCTCGTCCGACTGGCTCTCCAGCAGGAGCAGCCGGCTGATCACCTTTTCCGCGGTCTCCTTGTTGACTTCCCCGGAGAGCAGGATAGTCCGGGTCTTCAAGAAGCGCTCGGCCAGCGGATCGGGGAGCGATATCTTCTCGGGGGGGGTATCCTCCTCCTCGCCCTCGGCGCGAAGGATGTCGCGTATGGAATGGAGAGACTTCATCGGAACTCATTGGGTTTCGCTCGGCTCCGCCGCCCTAATACCGCGAAGCCGTATGCTTTAGTATACCGAAAAAAGGTGGACGACGGCTATCCGGCGGAGTGTGAAAGCCGCGGACGCTTTGAATAGACCGACGGATCCGCCTTGATTCGGAGGGAGTAACATAGTAATTTTTATATACTCCCAATCCCCAAGGAGAGAACCGTGAAACCCGTCCCCCTGGTTCTGATCGCCGCGGCCTTGCTCGCGGCCGGCTGTTCCCGAACGAACCGGGTTGAATCCGCCTCCCCCGCCGGCGAAGCCGTCGCGGCGCCTGCATCCGGCCCGACATCCCTGAGTTCAGATCCGGTTCCCGCCCTGCCCGCCTCCGCCTCGAAACCCTGGTACTCCGACCGGTTCGAGTCTCTGGGGTTCTACGTGTTCCCGGCTCCCGTCGAGATACCCCCTTTCTCGGTCCAGCCCCGGGCCGGCGGCCCCGCCCTGGTTCCCTCGGCCTTAAGGGGGAAGATCACCCTGCTCAATTTCTGGGCCACCTGGTGCCCCCCCTGCCGGGAAGAGATGCCCTCGATCGAGAAGCTGTAC
>JAAYUR010000553.1 GCA_012517645.1 Treponema sp. | reverse complement strand
TTCGGACGCGCGAATACCTTCGCGGGAAAGAGGAGACACATGAAGAGCGTCAAAGGAACAGAGACGGAAAAGAATCTGCTCACGGCCTTCGCGGGAGAGTCGCAGGCCCGTAACCGCTATACGTATTACGCATCCAAGGCGCGGGAGGAAGGGTTCATCCAGATCTCCCAGATCTTCGAGGAGACGGCAAACCAGGAGAAGGAGCACGCAAAGAGGCTCTACAAATTCCTGGAGGGCGGAGAGGCCATGGTTTCCGCCGCCTTCCCGGCGGGCACCATCGCGGGGACCTCGGAAAACCTGATGCACGCCGCCGAGGGAGAGAACTACGAGTGGAAGACGATGTACCCCGGCTTCGCCAAGATCGCCCGCAAGGAGGGGTTCGAGGCGATCGCGACGGTGTTCGAGTCCATCGCGGTGGCCGAAAAGCAACACGCCAAGCGCTACGAGAAGCTCAAGGCCAACGTGGACGAGGGCAAGGTCTTCAAGAAGGAGAAGTCCGTGACCTGGAGATGCATCAACTGCGGCTACATCGTGGACGCCGTCGAGGCTCCCAAGGCCTGCCCGGCCTGCGCCCATCCCCAGGCGTACTTCGAAGTCCTCGCAAAGAATTACTGATCGGCACAATCGACGTTTGACGTAAGAAGGAGACTGTGATGGCCAAGGAACTGGAGATCTATAAGTGCCTGAAGTGCGGCAATATCGTGGAAGTCCTCCACGGGGGAGCCGGGGACCTGGTTTGCTGCGGCGAACCGATGAAGCTGCTCAAGGAGAACACCAGCGACGGAGCCCAGGAAAAGCACGTACCGGTGATCGAGAAGACCGCGGACGGCTATAAGGTCAAGGTCGGATCCGTTGCCCATCCGATGCTGCCGGAGCACTATATCGAGTGGATCGAGCTCGTGGCGGACGGGATTTCCTACCGGGCCTTCCTCAAGCCGGGGGCCGCTCCGGAAGCCTTCTTCCCCGTCAAGGCGAAGTCGGTGTATGCTCGGGAATACTGCAACCTGCACGGGCTGTGGAAGGCCTAGAGCCGAGGAGGAACCGGTATGCAGAAGTACGTGTGCGACGTGTGCGGCTATATCTACGATCCCGCGGTGGGCGATCCGGACGGCAACATTAAGCCGGGAACCCCCTTCGACAAGCTCCCGGCGGACTGGGTCTGCCCGATGTGCGGGGCGGACAAGGGCAGCTTCAGCCCGGCGTAAGGCCGACGGAGGCGCCGGACGACCAGATCCGGCGGAGTCCGGGCCGGGTCGTTGAACACCGGCGCGGTGCGAGCTAGAATGAGCCGCCCCCGAGCTGCGGGGCGGCTCATATATTTTGTCCAGGAGGAACCCCGTGATCTCCCGCGAGGATTTTATATTCGCCATCGGATTCGACGGAGCCGAAGCCGTGGTGGACGGCCGGGCAAAGCGTGAGTTCGGGAAACTCTCCATCCGGGAGCTGACGGAGGCGGGCCAATGGCGGGCTGCTTTCGCCGCGGCCCTCTGGTCCGGGAAGGAGGAGGATATCGAGGAGTTCCGAAGCCTCTACAACCGAGCCTCCGGATCCGAGTATAAGACCGTGGACGAGCTCAAGCGCCTCTTCGGGGTGCAAAAAGAAGAGATCGCCAAGGCGCTGGTGCTGTGACGGTGGACAGTGGACAGTGGACAGTGGTGAGTTGACGGATGCATCCAAAGGATGTGGATGCATTCTACGCTCGAGCGTTGCCTGCGGCTGCGCATTGCCGCCGCTTCCGTCCACCGTTCACCGTCTACTGTCCAGTATTTCCGCGATCACACACTTCAGATACCTCGACTCGGGATACCCGGACACCACGGGGTGGTCCGGGGCCTGGCCCCGGTCTTCCAGGTAGCGGAGACGTCGTCCCGAGTCCGCCGCGGCGTCCTCCAGCACGGCCCGGAACCGTTCCCGGTCGAACCACCAGGAACAGGAGCAGGTCACCAGGATGCCTCCGGCTTCCAGTAGACGGAGGGCCCGCAGGTTGATCTCTTTGTAGCCCCGGGTCGCCCCTTCCAAGGATGCCCGGTTCTTGGCGAAGGCCGGCGGATCCAGGACGATCATCCCGAACCGCCGGCCCTCCTGTTCCAGGTCCCGCAGGAAATCGAAGGCGTTCTCCGCCCGGGCCTTCACGGTGTCGGAAAGTCCGTTCGCGCGGGCGTTCTTCAGGACCTGGGCGACCGCGGCCTCGGAGGAGTCCACGGCCAGCACCGAGGCGGCCCCGGCCCGGGCGGCGCAGAGCCCGAAGCCGCCGGCGTTGCAGAAGACGTCCAGGACGCTGCGGCCCGGGGCGTAGGCCGCCGCGGCGGCCCGGTTTTCCCGCTGGTCCAGGAACCAGCCTGTTTTTTGGCCCGCGGCCAGGTCCACGAAGAAGGAAAGACCGTTCTCCCGGATCTGGATCCGGTCCGGAACGGAGCCCGAAAGGATTCACACGGCCGGGGGCAGTCCCTCCAGCCGCCGCACCGGGGCGTCGCTGCGCTCCAGGATGCCGTCGGGGCTCAAGGAATCATTCAACGCTTGCATGATGCCGGCTTTCCGGGCTTCCGCCCCCGCGGCAAGGACCTGCAGGACGACCCAGGAACCGGTTCTGCCAGACAGCTTCCCGTCCGGGCCGACGGACTCGCCCACGAAGCGGTCCGCCACGAGTCCCGGCAGGCCGTCCGCCTCCCCGAAGACGATCCGGGCGCTTTCCGAGGAAAGATCCCGAACGCGGCGGCGAAAGGCCAGGGCCGCGTCCAGCGTCTTCCTGGAGAAAGCCCCGTCCCAGTCCTGGTCGGAGCGGGAATGCAGACGGACCCGGATTTTGGAACCCGGGCTCAGGGTGCCCGAGCCCAGGAACCGCCCCCGGGCCGAGTATGCTCGTACCTCCGCCCCGAGTACCGCCGGCCCCTCGGCCCGGGCTATCTCGTTGTCGTAGATCCATGGGTGCCCCGCCAGGATGCGGTCCTCTTCCCGGGGTTTCAGCCGTATGAGGGTTCGTTCTTCCATTCCTGGAATCTAACCCGGAGAAGGCGCCTCGGGCTAGGGTTGACTCTTCCCCCTTGACTGCTTGCAATCTATTCTATAGATTTCTATCCAATGACAAGCGGCTCGCCCGATCCTTCGGATGGGAGAGCCGCCGGGATCCGGGCTGTTCGGCTTTCGCGGAGTTTCCGGTAAGCCGCCGAATCCGCCGCCGCCCGTTTCGGGGTGCGGCATGAAGCATCGGAAGAACGGATCCGATCCGCTCGCTCGCCCGAGGAGTGAACATGAAACGCCCCATCCTTTGGTGGACCGCCTGCCTGGCGGTCCTTCTTCCCCTTTAGTCCTGCGGAGCCCGAGTATCCGCCTCCCCCCTCGTCCTGGCCGGAAACGGAGAAGTGGTAGTACGGGAACTCCGGGTGTCCGGTTTCGACTCCGTATCCTTCGGAGGCTCCGGCATCCTGCGCTTCCACAGGGACATCGCACCCAGGGTGCTCGTCACCCTGGATTCAAACCTGCAGGACAGCTTCGAGGCCCTCCAGCGGGGCTCCACCCTGGAGTTGGGTTTCAAGCGCGAGGTCCGGGTCAACCGCTACACCAAGCTCGAGATCGACGTGTACCTGCCGGATTTGAGGAGCCTCTCCCTCTCGGGTTCCTCCGAGGCGGCCCTGCTCGATGCCTTCCGGGGCAAGTCCCTAGAGATCTCCATGAGCGGCTCCGGGCGCCTGATCGGAGAGGTGACCATGAGCTCTATCCGGGTCGCTCTGTCCGGATCGGGAAACGTGGAGCTGGGCGGAGAGGCGGATCGCCTGGAGGCGGACATCTCCGGAGCCGGGGTGATCAAGGCGCCGAAGCTCTCCGTTCGGTCGGCGAGGGCCAACCTGACCGGGCTGGGATTCGTGGACATCCGGGTCCGGGACGAGCTGGACATCCGCCTGAGCGGGGCGGGCCGGATCCGGTACTACGGTGATCCCAAGGTTAAGAGCGACATTTCCGGCGCAGGCACGGTGGAACGCGCGGGCGCCTAAGACCGCACAGGAATTTCTCGTACATCCCCTTGATTCAGAGCTATACTTAAGGTCGCCGGCCCCCGGTCGGCGGCCTTTTTATTTTTCCGGATCCTGGAGGCTGCGATGGCGCGGTGTATTTCGAGTCGTTCGTTGGGTATCGGTATCCTTGTTCCGGCGCTGGCCGCCGCGGCCTTGATCCTGGCCTCCTGTTCCGCGGCCCCACCGGCTCGTCCGGAGCCCTCCCCCGCGGCAACGACGGCGACATCGGGCCCGGCCGCGAGCCCGACGGATGCCGGCCCAAAGCCGCCGGCTCCGCCGCCCGCTCCGGAACCTGCGGGCGAGAAGAAGGCCGCGGCTTCCTCGGATTCGCTGAAAATGGAGGAGTTCGCGAAAGACTTGTCCTCCGGAGCCGCGGGCGCTCCACCGTCGCCCGGGACGGCTCCGGGCCGCCCCTCCGCCCCCCCCTCCTCCTCGGGCTTAAAGGCGGGATTCTCGGACGACAACGCCCAGTTCAACTACTTCCTCGGATTCCTGGAGGAATTCGGGCACGTCCCGAACTACGCCCTGGAGATCTCGGAGAGGATCACCCTCAAGATCCAGGACTCCGCGGGCAAGCCCGTCCCGAACGCCCGGGTCGCGGTCCGGTCGGGTACCCGCGTCCTGGACCAGGGCCTGTCCTACGCGGACGGCACCTTCCGGATCTATCCCCTGGTCTACTGCACTACGGCGGATACGCTCTCGGTCCGGGTGGAATCCCAATCCGGATCCGCGAACCTGGACGTGGCCCGGGACGGGCCCCGGCGGGTGGTGATAAAGCTGGACCGCCCGAGGGTCGTCCCCGCCCCCCTGCCCCTGGACGTCCTGTTCGTCCTGGACACCACGGGCTCCATGGGGGAGGAGATCGAGCGCCTCCGGGATACCATCGAGATTGTCCATGCGAACATCCGCGCCATGACCCCCAAGCCGGCGGTCCGGTTCGGCATGGTCCTGTACAAGGACCGGGGGGACGAGTACGTCACCCAGGTCGTGCCCTTCACCTCGGACCTGGCCGTCTTCCAGGCCGCCCTGGAAGAGGTGTACGCCTCGGGCGGGGGTGACACTCCGGAGGACCTTCAGGCGGCCCTGGAGGACGCCCTGAGGAAGATGGACTGGAACAAGGAAGGGGTGCGGACCGCGTTCGTGATCACCGACGCGGAACCTCACCTGGATTACGGACAGCCCTACACCTACGCCCAGGCCGCCAAGGACGCCCGCGCCCGGGCCATCCGCTTCCACACCGTCGGAACCGGGGGACTGGGGGTGGAGGGCGAGTACGTTTTGCGCCAGCTTTCTCAGTTCACCGAGGGCAAGTACATCTTCCTGACCTACGGGGAAACGGGGGAATCGGAGGGCGGGGCTCCCGGCTCGGTCAGCCACCACACGGGAGCCAACTTCCAGACCGACAAGCTGGAGGCCATCGTCATCCGCTTCGTGAAGGAGGACCTGGCCAACCTCTCCGATGTGCCCCTGTCCATGGACGAGGACTACTTCGAGGCTACGAAGATCCCCGAGGAGGAGCGGGACGCCACCCTGGACAAGCTCTTCGGGGAAGCCCTGAAGAACTTGACGGATTATTCGACCTTCAAGGTGGAACGGGATACCCCCGCGGCGGTTCTGCCCCTGGTGCCCTCCGCTGGGGACCTGGCCTCCAACGCCGAGTATTTCGGGGAGAGGCTCCTCTTGTCCGCGGTCCAAGCAAGGACGTTCAAGCTGGTCGAGCGGAAGTCCCTCCAGTCGGTCCTGGAGGAGCTGGAGCTTCAGCTCTCGGGGCTGGCGGACGAGAAGGCCGCCGCACGGGCGGGCGAACTTTTGGGGGCGGACATCCTGGTGACCGGGTCGGTATATCGCCGGGAGGGCAAGTACGAGATTTTCCTGCGCCTGGTCCGGGTGTCCACCGCGGAGGTCCTGTCCGTGACCCGTGCCCGGGTGGACGCGAAGCTGGGGTTGTGACGGACAGGTTTCCGGATTGAACCACGGAGGCGAAGGGGCTTGGAACCATAGATCAGACAGGATGGACAGGATCTAGAGAGGATGAACAGGATTGAAGCTAGGGATTGGACATCCCCCATGGTTAATCCTGTTCATCCTGGATTTAATCTTGTTCATCCTGTCCGCTCCATGGGTGTGTAGTCTTCCTTCTCCGTGTCCTCCGTGTGCTCCGTGGTGAATTCCTGAAAAATGCTGATACTATCGACAGATGGATAAGGGGAGAACCCGAATGCAAGTGGTTTCGTCGGTTCCGGCGGTAGTTCCGGCATGAGCGCCCAAAAGAAGAAGGCGACCGTTTTTCGTTGTTCCTCCTGCGGCCACGAGGAGGCCAAGTGGCTCGGCCGTTGTCCCTCCTGCGGGGAATGGAACACCCTGCGGGAGGCCGCGGCCGCCGTTTCGGCCGCCCGGGCGGCGGGCGCCGCGGAACGGTGGTCCCTGCCCCTGGCCGCGGTGGATCCCGCGGAGGGAAGCCGCTTCTCCTCGGGCATGGCCGAGGTGGACCGGGTCCTGGGCGGCGGGGTCATGAAGGGCTCCTCCGTGCTGGTGGGGGGTGAACCGGGCATCGGGAAGAGCACCCTGCTTTTGCAGCTGGCGGCCCGGGCGGAGGTGAGCGGCCGGATCCTCTACGTCTCCGGGGAGGAGAGCGCCCCCCAGATCCGCCTGCGGGCGGATCGCCTGGGCCTCGCCCGGGAGGGTCTGGAGATCCTCTGCTCCGGGGATCTGGAGCTGGTCCTTGAGGCCCTGGACAAGCTCAAGCCCCGGGCGGTGGTGATCGACTCGCTCCAGACCCTCCGATCCGAGGAGGCCGGAAGCGTCCCCGGCACGGTGAACCAGGTGAAGTACTGCGCCCTGGCCCTCTCCGAGTACGCCAAGGAAACAGGCGCCGCGGTTTTCCTGGTGGCCCACGTCACCAAGGAGGGGGCCATCGCGGGCCCCAAGGCCGCGGAGCACATGGTGGACGCGGTCCTCTACTTCGAGCAGACCGACGGGGAGCTCCGCTTCCTTCGGGCCGCCAAGAACCGCTTCGGCTCCACCGACGAGGTGGGCCTCTTCACGATGACCGAGACGGGCCTGTCCGAGGTGGCCGACCCCTCCCGGCTCTTCCTGACCCGCCGGGACGGGGGTCTTCCGCCCGGAGCCGCCGTGGCGCCCCTTTGGGAGGGGAGCCGTTGTCTTTTGGCGGAGATCCAGGCCCTGACCGTCCCCGCCAAGGCTTCCCTGACCCGGGTCTACTCGGATCGGGTGGACGCCGGACGAGTGGCCCGGATCGCCGCGGTCCTGGAGCGCCACGGGGGCCTGCGCTTTTCGGACCAGGACATCTATGTGAACGTGGCCGGGGGCATGCGCATCGCGGAACCCGGGGCGGACCTGGCCGTGGCGGCCGCCCTCTACTCGGCCCGGTCGGGCTTGGCCCTGCCGGACCGCACCGCCGTGGCCGGGGAGCTCTCCCTGGCCGGGGAGGTGCGGCCCCTTCGGCGTATGCGCGCCCGGGTGCGGGCCTGCGGGGCTTTGGGATATACCGAGGTCCTGGGGCCGCCGCCCGAGGACGGGGAAGGGGAGCCCGGCTGGACCGGGGCCGCCACCATCCGGGAGGCTGTCCTTCGGCTCTTCGGTCCGAGGGCGGGCCCGAGAACGGGCGCCGACGAGGGCGGCCGGGACGTCCGGCCGAAATCGACCGGGAAAACGGGCGCCAAGGGAGGGATCGAGTGAGGCTGACCATCGAAACCCGGAAATCCGGGATCGTCGTGCCCCTGGGGTCCCTGCGGACTTCCCGATCCTGCGGGGTGGGGGAGTACCCGGACCTGCCGGTCCTGGGGGAGCTCTGCTCGCTCTGCGGGCTTTCCTTTATCCAGCTTCTGCCGGTGAACGACACGGGCTTCCAGAGCTCGCCGTACTCCGCCCTCTCGGCCTTCGCCCTGCACCCACTGTACCTGCGCGTCCGGGACCTGCCCGAGGCCGGGGCGTTCCGGGCGGACACGGAGGCCCTGGCCGCCCGCTTCGAGGGACCGGGGAGATTTCCGTATCCGGGGATACTCTCCGCCAAGATGGACCTCCTCCGCCGGATCTTCGACGCCTCCGCCCCGGCGATCCGGAAGGACCCGGCCCTGGCTGCCTGGATCGAGGACAACCCCTGGGTCCGGGATTACTCGGTCTTCCTGGGGCTCAAGGAGGAGCACGGCGGAAAGTCCTGGAAGGACTGGCCCTCGAGGCGGGATCCCGCCGCGGGAGAGATCGAGGCGCTCTGGGAGGAGCCGGGCCGCCGGGACAGCCTGCTCTTCCACGCCTGGGTCCAGATGCGCTGCGAGGAGCAGTTCCGCTCGGCCTCCCGGGCCCTGGCGGACCGGGGCATAGCCCTGAAGGGGGACCTGCCCATCCTGATGAACGACGACTCCGCGGATGTATGGGCCCATCGCCCCTGGTTCCGGACGGACCGGATCGCCGGGGCGCCGCCGGACATGTTCTCCGAGTTGGGCCAGAACTGGGGCTTCCCGATCTACGACTGGGACGCCCTGGCCCGGGAGGGATACTCCTTCTGGATCGAGCGTCTCCGGCGGGCCGCCAAGTTCTACGGCGCCTACCGGATCGACCACGTCCTGGGCTTCTTCCGGATCTGGTCCCTGCCCGAGCGGGAGGAGACCGGGTACATGGGCTTCTTCGAGCCGAGCCGGCCGATCCTTCGCGCCGAGCTTGCGGCCGCGGGCTTTTCGGACGACCGGATCCGCTGGATCTCGGAACCCCATGTCCGGGAAGCCGCCCTGGTCGAGGCCTCCGGCCGGGACTCGGCGTCCGGGGCCGCCGCCTCGGCCGGCACGGCGGAGGGGATCGCCGCCCGCGCCGCCGAGGCCCTCCTGGATCGCATCGGCTCGGAGCCCCTCTTCCTGTTCAAGCGGACCGTCCGTGGAGAGAAGGACATACGGGCCGCCGGGCTTCCGGAGGCGGCCGAAGGGTTCTTGCTATCCGCGTGGAGGGACCGGGTCCTGATCCCCCTGGGGCCGGATTCCTTCGCCCCCGCCTGGCGGCATTACGGGGCCTCCGCCTGGCCGACCCTGTCCGAGGCCGAGCGGTCCGAGCTTTCGGAGAGGATCCGGACCAAGGCCGCGGAGTCGGAGCGGGACTGGGAGGAGCACGGCCGCCGCCTCCTGTCCGTCCTCAAGGCCGCGGCGGACATGCTCCCCTGCGCGGAGGACCTGGGAGCCGTGCCTCCCTGCGTGCCCAAGGTGCTCGCGGAACTCGGGATCCTGGGCCTGCGCATCCCCCGCTGGACCCGACTCTGGGACGAGCCGGGCCGGCCCTACGTCGAGCCGGAAGCGTACCCGAGGCTCACGGTCTGCGCCCCCTCGGTCCACGACACCTCGACTCTGCGGGATTGGTGGGAACACGAGGCCGGGCCCGAGGATCGCCGGGCCGCGTACGGTCAGGACGCTCCGGAGCCCTGGTCCCCCGAGGTCGGCGCGCGGGTGCTTTCCCGCTTTGCCGGCGGAGCCTCCGCCCTGCTCGTCGTCCAGCTCCAGGACCTCCTGGACCTAAGCCCGGCCTACGCCTCCGGGGATTCCCGAAGCGACCGGAACAATGTCCCCGGGACCATCGCCGGGACGAACTGGACCTGGCGGATGCCCGTCACTCTGGAGGATCTTGCCGCCGACCGGGACTGGATCGGGAAGGCCGGGCGGGCGGTCGACCGGGGCGGGACGCCGGACCGGTAGGGCGTTCCGGGACGGTCCCGGGCGCCCGGGGCGGGACTCCGGTTTTCGGGGCGGCGGCCCCGAAGGCCAGCTCGTACAGGAAGATCGCCGCGGACTGGGCCACGTTGAGGCTTTCCAGGTTCCCGGAGCCGGGTATGCGGACCAGGGCGGAACAGGCCGCCCGGGATGCCCGGGACAGGCCCGTCTCCTCGTTGCCCAGGACCAGGGCCACGGCCCGGCCGGGCGCCAGGCCGGTCAGGGCTTCCCGGGCGGTCGAGGAACCCCGGTGGTCGGCTCCCAAAATCGCGAGGCCCGGCCCGGCCAGGCGGGCAAGTTCCCCGGCGTCCGCGATTCGATACAGGGAAACCCACTCCATCCCTCCCTCGGCCACCCGGAAGGCGCTGGTGGTGACCAGGTTCGTCGCGGAGGCCCCGGCCACCACAAGGTTCCGGACACCGAAAAAGGCCGCGGACCTAACCACGGCCCCCAGGTTGTGGTCGTTCCCCAGGTTGTCCAGGACCAGGAATCGCTCTCCCCGGGCCGCCCAGCCCGAAGCGGTCGGAGCGTCCAAGGCGGGAACTTCGGGGGCCTCGATCATGGCAACGGCCCCCTGGTGGTGGACCGTACCGGCCAGGCGCTCGAGCTCCTCGGGGCTCACCATACGGTAGAGGGTCTTTCGTTCGGCGAAGCTGCGCAGGATGGGCCGGAACTCGGCCAGGAGGGACGCCTCGAAGAAGAAGCGGCGGACGCTGTCGGGTCGGCGGTCCAGGAGCGCCCGGACCGCCGCGAGGCCGCAGACGGCCAGCTCGCGTGTCAGCTTGTTTTTCACGTACCCATGGTACTTCGAGGGCGGCGGGAGGGGCAAGCGCGTCCCCGATCGGCTTGCCATCGGCGGCCCGGGCGGCGTAGTATACGAGGGTATGACAGACGTACAGGTATCCGCCGTCAACGAGGAGAACATCGATACGATCCTCGCAGGGGACGTTGAGTTTTCCGGGACGATGGTCTTCAAGAAGCCTCTCATGATCAAGGGCCGGGTCAGCGGTACTATCCGCTCCGAGAGCGACCTCTATATCGACACGGGCGCCGTGGTGGAGGCGGAAATCTCCGCCAACCAGGTCTCCGTGCGGGGAACCGTAAAGGGGAACGTGGTGGCCAAGGAGAGGGTGGACCTCTACGCTTCCTGCTCCCTGGACGGGGACATCCGGGCTCCGGAGGTGACCATGGAGACGGGCTGCCGGTTCAACGGGATCTGCACCATGACCGGGAAGAAGGCGGATGCGCCGGCTACCTAAACCTCGGATAGCCGCCGTGGCGGTGCTCCTGGCCTTGGTCCTCGGCCCGGCCCCGGATCCGAGCGCCCAAGTCCCCAAGCCGGACGCCCTGAAGCTTTACCGGGAGGGACGGTACGAGGAGTCTCGGGTCCAGTGCCTGACGGAAATCTCCCAAGACTCGGCCAATATAGAAGCCTACGTGGTGCTGGGCTGGAGCCTGGTGGCGCTGGGGCGGTACGCGGACGCCGAGATCTACGCCCGGAAGGCCTACGAGGAGGTCCGCAAGGATCCCCGGGTCATGGAGACCCTGGGGGAGGCCTCGTTTTTCCTGGGAAAGAACGACCAAGCCCTGCGCTGGTTCCAAGCCTACATCACGGCCCTGCCCGAGGGCTCCCGGGTCGCGTCCAGCTACCAGTACATGGGGGAGATCTATATCCGGACCTCCCGCTGGGGCCACGCGGACATCGCCCTGCGCACGGCTCTCCAGTTCGAGCCCTCTAACGCCCGGTGGTGGGCCCGGCTGGGTTACGCCCGGGAGATGGGCGGGGACCTGCGATTCGCCCTGGAAGCCTACGACGCCGCCTTGAAGATCAACCCCGGCCTTACGGACGCCCAGCTCGGCCGGGAGCGCGTGTCCAAGCGAATCCGCTAGCGTGCCCTTCCGCGCCGCATTCCGCACCTTCGGGTGCAAGCTCAACCAGCTCGAGACCGAGGCCCTGGCCGGGGCCTTCCGGGATTCCGGCGCCCTGCTGGTACCCTTCTCGGAGAGCGCGGACGTCTACGTAGTGAACACCTGCACCGTAACCGGAAAAGCGGAGCAGAAAGCCCGGCGGGAGATCCGGCGGGCTCTGCGGACCAACCCCCGGGCCGTGGTGCTCGTGACCGGCTGCTGGGCAGAGCTGGGGGCCGACGAGGTGTCCGCCCTGGGCCCCCGGACCGTCGTGATCCCCGGGAGCCGGAAGGACGACGCGGCCCTCCTGGCCTCGGACCTGGCGGAAGCCTGGGAAAAGGGGATGGACCTGGCGGAGGCCGCGGAGCGGGGCCGGGACGCCCGGTCCGGCCGAGGCCACGATCCCTTCGCCTTCCGGCCCGAGACCTTTCTCCTCCATTCCCGGGCCTCCCTCAAGGTCCAGGACGGCTGCGACAACCGCTGCGCCTACTGCCGGGTCTGCCTGGCTCGAGGCCCCTCCCGCAGCCTGGCTCCCGGCGAGGTCGTCGAGCGTGCCCGATCCCTGTCGGAGCGGGGTGCCCGGGAGATCGTCCTGACCGGCGTCAACCTTTCCCAGTACCGCTCCGGGGGACTCGCCATGCCGGGCCTCCTTTCCCTCCTGGTCCGGGAGACCGAGGGAGTCTCCTATCGGCTTTCCTCCTGGGAGCCCGACCGGGTGGACGAGGAGTTCCTTGCGGCTTTTTCCCTGCCCCGGGTACGGAACCACCTGCACCTGGCCGTCCAGTCCGGCTGCGACGCCGTCCTGGCCCGGATGGGCCGGGGCTACCGCTCCGATGCGGTGAGGCGGGCGGTCCGGGATCTCCGGGCCGCCAAGCCCGACCCCTTCCTGGGGGCGGACCTCATCGCGGGGTTCCCCGGGGAGACGGAGGCGGAGTTCCGGACAACCTTCGACCTAGCCGCGGAGCTGGACTTCGCCTGGATCCACGCCTTCCCCTTCTCGCCCCGGCCCGGAACCAAGGCCTTCGGGATGCGGCCCCGGGTGGCCGAGCGGATCGCCGGGGAGAGGGTGGAAGCCCTCCTGGACCTGGGCCGCCGGGGCCGGGAGGCCTACGCGGCCCGGTCGGTCGGCCGCCTCACCCGGGCCGTCCTGGAGGATCCCCGGGAGGAGGAAGGCCCGGAGCCGTCCGGGGGCGGGATCGACTTCGAGGGCGGCCCGGATCCCGCCCGGGAGGCCTGCGCGGATCCCGGATCGGAAGAAGTCGACGTCGCGGCGGGCTCCGGGGCTCCCCGGGTTTCCGGCATCGGCGCGGCGCCGGCGCTGCCGGAGGGCGACCGCGCGACCGCCGTCTCCGCGGTATCCGACGAGTACCTGCGGCTGGAGGTGACGGGGATCCCGGAGGCCCTGCGGCGCCGGGGGGCCGAGGTCGCCTGCCGGATCGCGGAAGCCTTCCCGGGCGCCGGAGACCTGGGAATACCGGACGCCCGGGCCGAATTCGTCGGATCCTGAGTCCCGGAACCTGGAAAAAACTCCATTATGCTATATACTCTCCTATACCCACTCAAGCGATTTCCCGGAGGCCCGAATGCGCGGAAAGCTTCCAGTCCTGATCCTCGCCCCCCTTCTCCTGTTGGGCGGCCGCGACGCCTTCTTCACGAACGTGTTTGCGGGCCTGGCTCCCCTGGAGGTCCCGAGCTCCGCGGAACTCCAGACTCTTCCGCTTTCGGACCTGGAGCGCCTAGCGGAGGATCCGCAGTTCTTCGAAGAGCTGGCCGGGGATTCCGCGAAGGAAGATGCGGTTCTGGAAAACCTCGACGACTATTTCGGCCCCGAGGGGGACGGGATGGTGGATACCCCCGAAGAGCAGAGGGCTACGGCCCTGTACGCGGAGGTCCTGCTCCGGACGTCGGGGGCGGACCGGATCGTTTCGGGCCTGGCGGGATACCTGGCATCCGCGGACGGGTTCGACCAATTCGAGTCGGATCCCGGGTCCGCCCTGGCCGACCTCTTCGGGGAGTCCCTTCCGACCCTCGAGGAGATCGAAGCCATGGTGGCGGCCCTCAATTCTGCTTGGAACGCCTACGCGGCGATCGGCGCCGGTCTGGGGTCCTCCCCGCTGGATGACTCGCTGAACGCCGGAGACCTCGCCTTCAACGCGGCCCTGGCCGCGGCCTTGCAGGGGATTTCCCTGCCGCCCGCGACACTCGACGACTACATCTACGATGTCATCTACGGAAACGACTTGACGGGGTACGGCGCCGTGTCCGTCGACAGCACGGTCCTGACGGGCCCCGAGATGGGCAACCTGCTGTCGGCCGCGGGCTTCGACCCCGCGGACCTGGGTCTGTAAAGGAGCGACGGTCATGAAGCGCATCGGAATCGCACTTGTCGCCGTCGCCCTCGTCCTGGCCCCCCTGTCCGCCCAGGATATTCCCCTTGCGGGCTTCGCGCCCAAGGACGCTCGGGCCCTGGGCATGGGCGGGGCCTTCACCGCCGTAT
>JAAYUR010000213.1 GCA_012517645.1 Treponema sp. | reverse complement strand
GGCGGATATGGGCTCGTCCGCGATCAGGAGCTCGGGTTCCATGACCAGCGCCCGGGCGATCCCGATGCGCTGGCGCTGGCCCCCGGAGAACTCGTGGGGGAAGCGGGTGGCGAACTCCGGCAGGAGGCCGACGTCCCGGAGGGCCCGCTCCACCTTCTCCCGGCGCTCCGTCTCGTCCTTGAAGAGCTTGAAGTTATAGAGGCCCTCGGAGACGATGTAGTCGATCTTGGCCCTCTCGTTCAGGCAGGCCATGGGATCCTGGAAGATCATCTGGATCCTCTGCCGGAGGAGCCGCTCCGAGGCCGCGTCGATCCGGCCGGAGACGCGCCGGCCCTCGAAGAGGACTTCCCCCGAGGAGACCGGGTGGATGCGCATGATCGCCCGGCCGATGGTGGTCTTGCCGGACCCGGACTCCCCCACCAGGGAGAAGGTCTCCCCGCGGTAGACGTCGAAGGACACGTCCCGGACCGCGGTGAAGGTCTTGCGGCCCACGGGAAAGTCGACCCGGAGGTCCCGTACGGACAGCAGGACTTCCCGGCTCATTCGGCGCCTCCTTGGACGGATCCCTCGCCGCCCGTCACGGCGGCGGCGCCCTCCGCGGCTGCACCCTTCTCGGCGGCGCCCGGGGCGTTCGCTTCCCGGGCCAGCCGGGCGCGCAGACGGCGGACGGTCTCGGGAGCCTCGATACGGGGCGCCCGGGGATCCAGGAGCCAGGTCCGGGCCCAGTGGGTGTCCGAAACCGGAAAGACCGGGGGCTCGTGGCGGAAGTCCACCTCCAGGGCCCGGGGATTCCGGGGCGCGAAGGCGTCCCCGACGATCTCCTTGAAGAGGCTGGGCGGGGTTCCCCGGATGGAGTAGAGCTCCTCGCCCTTGACCCCCAGCTGGGGCAGGGAGGCCAGGAGGGCCCAGGTGTAGGGGGCCCGGGGATCGTAGAAGACCTCCCGCACGGTCCCCTCTTCGATCACCTGTCCGGAGTACATCACCGCGACGCGCTGGGCCACGCTGGCCACGACCCCCAGATCGTGGGTGATGAAGAGGACCGTCATTCCCAGCTCCCGCTGGAGGGACTTGATCAGGTCCAGGATCTGGGCCTGGACCGTGACGTCCAGGGCCGTGGTCGGCTCGTCGCAGATCAGGATCTCCGGGCGGCAGGCGACCGCCGCGGCGATCACCGCCCGCTGGCGCATCCCCCCGGAGAACTCGTGGGGGTACTGACGGTACCGGAGCTCCGGTTCCGGTATTCCCACCCGGGCCAGGGTCTCCAGGACCACGGACCGGGACGCCGTACGGTCCAGGCCCCGGTGCAGGGCGGCGGCCTCCCGGATCTGCTCGCCCACGGTCTTCAGGGGATTCAAGGCCGTCATGGGATCCTGGAAGATCATGGCGACGCGCTTGCCCCGGATGGCCAGCCAGTCCCGCTCCTTCGAATACCGGGCCAGGTCCTTCCCGTCGAAGAGGATGCTCCCGGAATCCACCCGGCCGTTCTTGTCCAGCATCCCCAGGAAGGTCTTGGCCAGGACGCTCTTCCCGGACCCGGATTCCCCGACCACCGCAAGGGTCTCTCCCCGGCGCAGGTCCAGGTCGGCGCCCCGGAGGGCCGTGAGCCGTCGGCCCCGCAAGGAGAAGCTCACGCGGAGGTCCCGGACCTCCAGGATGGTGTCGCCGCTCATACGTGGTTCCTCGGGTCCGAGGCGTCGGAGAACCGGTTCCCGACGATGTAAAAGGAGACCGTGATGGCCGCCAGGACCAGGGTTGGCCAGGTCAGCTGGTACGGGTAGAGCATGAAGTTGTTCTTTCCCTGGTTGACCAGGTTGCCCAGGGAGATGGTGTCGATGGGAAGTCCCAGGCCGATGAAGCCCAGGAAGACCTCGGAACCGATGGAGTACGGGATGGTCAGGGCCGCCTCCATGATCAGGATGGAGACCAGGTAGGGCAGGACGTTCTTCGTGATCATCCGGCGAAGGGGGGTCCCCAGACAGCGGGAGGCGATATTGTACTCCGCGTCCCGGATGGTGATGACCTTGTTCCGAACGAATCGGGCGATCCCGATCCAGCCGGTGGAACATAGGGCTACCACGATGGTCCAGAATCCCGGCCGCATGATGTAGGCCAGGAGTACCAGGAAGACCGTCTGGGGGATGTTGTTGAGGACGTTGTAGAGCTCCGTCATGATCCGGTCGAGCCTCCGGACATAGCCCCAGAGGGCTCCGGCGATCATACCGATCCCCACGTCCAGCAGGGCGATCACGAAGCCCAGGAGGAGGGAGGTCCGGGTCCCGTACCAGGTCAGAGCCCAGATGTCCCGGCCCAGGCCGTCGGTGCCGAAGACGTGGTCCCGGTTCGGACTTAGGTTCCAGGACGCCGTGTCCAGGTTCACCGCCTTCAGGTCCACCCGAGCGAAGAGAGGGTACATAAAGCTGGCGGCGGTCAGGACGACGATGAGAGTCAGCAGGAAAATAGATACCGGGTTCTTTAGGAAGGTACGGAAGGTGCTCCGCCAGTAGGAGTACCGGGCGTATCCCGTGCGCTCCGCCTCCTGCTCGTCGAAGGCCGCGGGTCGGAAGAGCTCATCCGGGACCTCGGGGATCGGGCTTCTCATGCGGCGGCCCCCTTCCCGGATGACTCGACCAGCTTGATGCGGGGATCCACCAGGACCATGAGGAGATCCCCCAGGAAGACTCCGACCACACCCAGCACCGAGTACAGGAGGACCAGGGCCTGGACCAAGGGGTTGTCCTGCTGGCGGATGGCGCTGACCAGTAGGCCCCCCATGCCGGGGATCGAATAGATGCTTTCGATCAGGAGGGATCCCGCGATGGTCAAGAGAACCTGCTGGGGGAAGTATTGGACCAGGGGGACCAGGGCGTTCCGGAGCACATGTCCCCGCATGACGCGCTTCCAGGACAGCCCCTTGGAGACCGCGAACTTGACGTAGTCCCGGTTTTCCTCGTCCACCATGAAACGCCGAAGCCAGATCGCGTACCAGGCGATCCCCGAAAGGGCGAAGGAGATCGTGGGAAGGATCCAGGAGACAGGCCGATCCTCGTAGAACACCATGGGCCAGCCGAACAGGCCCGTCACCCACTGCTGGATGAAGAAGAGCCAGATCAGGCTGGGTATGGCCCGGATGATGGTCACGTAGACCGTTCCCGCCCCGTCGGCGAATCGGTCCTTGAATCGGGCCATCAGGATGCCCAGGCCCAGTCCCAAGGCCATGCTCAGGATCAGGGAAGCCAGCCCGAACCAGAGGGAATAGGGTGCCTTTTCCGCGATCACCTCCAGGACCGGGCTGCGGGGATAGACGGTGATCGACCTGCCCAGGTCGCCCCTGACCAGGCCGGACATGAACCGGCCGAATTGCGTGAATGGGTCGTCCAGGACCCCCAGGTTCCGCAGATAGGCGGTCCGGGCGTCCTTGTCCATGTTCACGTAGTCTTCCCGGGTGAAGTATCCGTTCTTGGGCATGAGCCGGAGCAGGAGGAATACCGTGATGACCACGATGGCCACGGTGATCAGGGACTGGCCGAGCCGTTTCAGGACATAGGCACCCATGGGCGATCCTTCAAGAAAATTAATCTAACAATGCGCCACAGAGAATTACTTAACAATGCGCCACAGAGACACAGAGACACAGAAATGAAGGAGGGGATGAAAAAATTTGCTCACCATCATATCGGAAAGAGTCTACCGCCATGATGTCGCCCCCCTCTTTCAATTTTCTTTCTCTGTGATCTCTGTGTCTCTGTGGTTCAATTCTTAGGAAATCACTTCGCCGCGGCCATCTCCTTGAGGAAGGCGGCCTTTAGCTGTTCATAGCGCTTGAAGGTGATGGGATCCTTCTCCACGACCATGCCCTTGTACTTGAACCGGGTGATCCCGAAGCCCCTGCGGGGATACGTGAAGGGCACCACCTTGGTGATCTGGTAGGCCGTGCCGCCGACCTTCCAGGGCAGGACGTAACAGCGATCCAGGAAGAGGGCCTCCGCCTTGGCGAAGATCGCGTAGCGCTCGGACAGGACGGTCTTCCCCATGGCCTCCTGGACCAGCTTGTCGAACTCGGGATCGGAATACTGGCCGTCGTTAACCCCGCCCCCGGTGACCAGGCGGCTCAGCTGGGCGGCGGGATCCGCGTACCCGAACCGGAAATTGTCGTGGAGAAGGTCGAAACGCCGGGGCTCCACCACCTCGCCGAAGACGTCGTCGATGCACTGGCCCAGGACGACCTCGATGTTCTCCTTGCCGAAGGCGTCCTCGAGCATGGCCTTGAGCAGGAGGGACCGCTTGGTTTCCAGGGCGTCGGGGGTGGAGACGTAGACCAGCTGGAGGGGCAGCTTGCCGTCCACCTTGATCTCGGTGATGGGTTTGTAATCCACCGTGGCGGGGGAGACTCCCTTGATGTTCCCCTTGCCGTCCGTGAGCTCCGCCAGGGCTTTCTTGAAGTAGTCCCGGGCCTTGGCTTTATTATAGATGTTCCCGGCCGCCTTGATCTCCTTGACTCCGGGGTAATCCGTGTAATCCACGCCCTTCTCGTCGAAGATCTGCATTTCCGGGACCACGGTATTGCGGATGATCTGGCCGGGCTTGTAGGGGTCATCCAATTCGTTGAGCTTGACCCGGTCGATCCCGTAGTACAGAGCCTTGCGGAAGTTCAGGTTGTTGACGAACGCCTTGAACTCGGGGTTCCCGGAGGTGAAGTTCTGGACGAACCAGTAGGTCACGGAGAATCGATCCGCGGAGGGCGGGTCCGAGTAGATGTACTGGGCCCACCGGGACTTCTCCAGGGCCTTGACCTGATCGGCGCTCAGGTCCGCCCGGGAAAGCTCGCCCCGCTGGAACATGGCGATCTGGGTGTCCGGATCCGGGACGTACTGCAGGGTGATCGTCTTCACGGAGATCTTGCCAGCGTCCCAATAGTGGGGATTCGCCTTGAGGACGATCCGCTTGGACCTCTGCCAATCGGAAATGTAGTAGGCCCCCGAGAAGATGAGTTTTTCCTTGGAGACGCCGAAATCGAGGCCCACGGAATCCAGGAACTCTTTTTCGACGGGAAGGAAAAGCTCCATGACCAGGTAGGACAGGAAGAAGGGAGTGGGCTTGGAGAGCTTGTAGACCACCGTGTACTTGTCGGGGGCCGAAATCCCCACGTTGGAGAAGTTGGCCAGGGCCTGTTCCCGGGTCATGTCCTTCTTCTTGCCGGAATCCACGTCCGAAAGGTCCAGATAGTAGGCGTTCAGGCCGGAGATCAGGTTTCGCACGTCCCGGGAAAAGTTCTTGATCCCGTTCTTGGGGTCCGAGACGTAGCGCAGGCCCTCCACGAAATCGTCCGCCGTGATCTCCCAGCGGGTTTTCTGGCCCGAGGAGTCCACGTACATGAGTCCAGGCCGAAGTTTGAAGGTCCAGGTGAGGCCGTCGGGGCTTACGGTCCAGGACTGGGCCAGGGAGGGCACGAAGCGCCCGAACCGATCCTGCTCCACAAGGCCGTCCTGGGTGTTCGCGGCCACCCGCTGGTCCGTGGTCGTCGGGGTGTAGAAGTACCGGAGGGACGAACCCTCCGACGCGTACACGGCGTCGTAGCGGTCGACGCCCGCGGCCCACGCGCCCGTGACCGCCGCCAGGGCGATCAAGACCGCGATGATCTTCGCTTTCAATTTCATTCCTGCCTCCTAGAGATTCACCGGAATACGGTCGGCGCCGGATCTCGAGCCGATGCGGGGCTATGCCCCGCATCCTATAATGCAAGAACCGTACCAGAGAAGGCTAAGGGACGATTCGGAATTCGATTTCCGCGGGCAGGATGTCCACCAAGACGTTCTCGAACCCGAATCGGTCCCCGGTCCAACCCCGGGATACCCCTTCGGTGCGGCCCAGGCGGATCTCCCAGGCCCGAGGTAGCCCATCGTCCCCCTCCTCGACCAGGAAGGACCGGACATACAGAAACCCCTGGTCCGGGTCCCGAAGCAGACCCTCGGGTCGGTTGTCCAACAGCATGCGGAAGGCGAAGTCCGCGAGGGTGCCGTACTCGGAGAGAACCCCGGAAGCCTGCGGCCGGGGGACGTCGAAGGCGGGATCCGTGGAACCCAAGGGCTCCTTTCGCCGGAACTCGACGGCCCTGTCCGAGAGTCGGAAGGAATCCCCCTCGGTCAGATAGTGCAGGCGGACGCCCCGGATCCGGGTCCGGCCCGCGGGGAGGTCCCGGACCGCGTCCCGGGGATCCAGGATGAACACGCCCCCCGCGCCCAGGACCTCGGCCCGGTTCTCGGCGGCCCTCCAGACCAGGGCGGTGTCCTCGGAGATCCCGAAGGCCGGGCGTCCGCCCCCGTCCTCGACGAGGCAGGCCTCCAGGAGCCTCCCCAACCGGGCCCGGGCGTCGAAGTGCTGGTCCACGATGCCGCCCGGGAAGAATCCCAGGCCCCGGCGCACGTACAGGGCCCGGGAGATTTCCGTATCCGCCGCTCCCCGGGCACGGGGAAGCGCCAGGGCGCCGAAGCTGGTCCCGCCGGCTATCATGGGGTCGGACATGACCGCGGCCCCCGCGCTGGATCCCCCCAGGGGGGCTCCGTCCCCATGGGCCCTCCGCAGGGCCGCGAGGAGGGGGCCGTCCGAGCCGTCCGCTTCCAGAAGGATATCCGCCAGTGCGTTCTGGTCGCCCCCGAGCATCCAGAATCCGTCCGCCCGGGCGGCCCGCTCCGCCACCGAGGGATCCCGGCCGCCGCCCTCCCAGCCCGGCACGGCCGCGGCCGCGGGAAGCAGTTCGATCCGGGAGGGATCCACCCCCAGGGATTCCAAGGATGTCCGGAAGGACTCGAATCCGGCACGGGGAACCTTCGAAGCCGCGCCCAGCACGGCGAAGCGCCCCCCCGGACCGCCCGCGGCTTTCACGAAGGCGGAGTGGACGTCCCGGGAGCGAGTCGAAAGGTTGCCGCCGGCTATGAAGAGATCGCCTTGGGACATAACGGGTGTTCCTTTCCGGCTGTTTTTTGGCTTTTTTGGCGCCATATTAGCCATATAAAAACCTTTTTATTGAACCTCGAACCGCTCGGAGACCTCCGATAACATGCCCCCCTCGTCTCAGCGGACCGAAGGGAGCGCGCGACGGCCCTCCGCGGTCAGACGGCTCCCCCGGCGGCCCCGGCCCATCACCAGAAGCCCCAGGGCGGCTAGACGCTCCAACCGGGCTCGGGCGGCCCCGGTGCCCAGGCTGATGCCCCGGGCCCGAGCCAGGGCCGAGATGGTTTCCCGTCCCGCGGCTCTGCCCTCCGCCTCCAGCTCGGCCAGGGCTCCCAGGATGAACCTGTCCTCGGCGCCCAGCCGAAGGCCCGGTCCGGACTCCTCCGGAGGGAGGGATCGGAACCCCTCGGACTCCGACCCTTGGGGTTCGAAGTACTCGGGCTCCGGAAGGTCCTCCGCGGAGATCTCCCGGTCCTCCCGGACCGCGAGCATATAGGTCAGGGTATTCCGCAGCTCCCGGACGTTCCCGGGCCAGTCCCGGGATTCGAGGGCGGCCAGGACCTCCGGACTCACCGCCACGTCCCCGGCTCCCTCCTGCTCCAGGAACCGACGGACGAGGCGGGGGATATCCTGCCTCCGCTCCCGAAGAGGCGGGATCCGGAGCCAGCCCATCTTCAGCCGGAAATAGAGGTCCTCCCGGAACTCCCCCTTACGGGTCTTGGCCAGGAGGTCCTCGTTGGTGGCGGCGATTACCCGGACATCCACCCGCCTGATATCCGCCCCTCCGACCCGCATGACCTCTTTTTCCTGGAGAACCCGGAGCAGGCGGGTCTGGACCTTGGGGGAGACGTTGCCGATCTCGTCCAAAAAGAGGGTCCCCCCGTCCGCAAGCTCGAAGAGCCCAGTCTTGCCGCCCTTCTTGGCCCCCGTGAACGCCCCCTCCTCGTAGCCGAAGAGCTCGCTCTCCACCAGGTCGTCCGAGAGGGCCCCCAGGTCCACGGCCAGAAACGGCCCCGCGGACCGGGCGCTGGCGGCGTGGATAGCCGAGGCGAAGAGCTCCTTTCCCGTGCCGCTCTCCCCGTGGATCAGGATGGAAAGGTCCGTGGCGGCCAGGCGCAGGGCGATCCTCTTCGCCCTGCGGACGGCTTCGCTGTCCCCGACGATGTCCTCCAAGGTCCACTTGGCCACATGGCCCCGCCGCCGGTATTCCCGGCCCAGGCGGGAAGCCTCGGGTCCCTCGCTGCGGAAGACCGCCACCGTGTGCCCTCCCTCCCCCAGGTCGAAGCGCCGCACGACCACGGTGCCCTCCGGGAGCTTGAAGGTCCTCTCCTCCTCCCCGCAGCGGCAGTCCAAGAAGCCCAAAAGCTCGCGGTTCCGGATCAGGGATCCCAGGGTCGTCCCGGAACCGCTTCCCGGCCGAAGATTCAATAGATCCCGCAGCTCCTCGTTGCAGACCGAGACGCGGCCTTCCTCGTCGTAGACCAGGACCCCGTGGCGGAGGGAGTCGATCACGGAGCCCAGGTGTCCGGAGAGGCGGCGGGCCTCCTCCGTGGACCGGGCCAGGCGCCGGGCCAGGTTGACGATCTTGGCCAGGTAGCGCCGGGAATACCCCCCGATATCCGTCTCCCCCATCCCCAGGCGTTTCAGGATTTCCGCGAGGCTTCCGAAGTCCAGGATCCGGACCCCGATATCGATCACCTCGTCCATGCCGGGGGGCACCAGATCGGGCTCGCCCGCGACCACGGCGATCCGGTACTCCGGCGGAGGCGGGGGGTCCAGGGGGTTCCAGGGCAGCCACTTCACCCCGTCCAGACCCAGATCCCGGAGAGAGTCCACGCAGTCCCGGGCGGTCTCGGGACGGTCGTTCACGAAAAGGACGGGCAGGC
>JAAYUR010000144.1 GCA_012517645.1 Treponema sp. | reverse complement strand
TTCAAAAGTGACGGACTTTTGAAATCGGCTCCACCGTCCATCTCCACCGTTTACCGATACTCCTCCGCCGGCACCCGCTTCAATCCCGCCTCGTCGCTGACGATCACCCACCGGAAGCTCTGGTCCAGGAACCAGGTCTTGTACACCCGGCGTATGTCCGCCGGCGTCACGGCATGTATGCGGTCCGGGGTCCTCAGGTAGTCCGCGGGATCCCCGGCGTAAACGACGCTCCGCACGACCTGGGCGGCGATGTCCGAGTTGGTCCGCTGGTTTGCGAAGACGGCGTTCACGTACTTGCTCCGGTACGCGGGGAGCCGGTCTTCGATGGAGGCCAGGACGTACTGTCCCGAAGCATCCTTGGACCGGATCAGCTTTCCCTGCGCCAGGTAGTCCGCGGCTTCCTTCACGTACTTCCGGATCCCCTCGATGTCCGAGGCCTGGTAGATCCAGAGGATCCCGTAGGAGGCCGCCGCGGGCCGGAAGATCGCCCCCACGGAATAGCAGGCCCCGTATTTCTCCCGGACCACGTTGAACATCAGGTCGTCCAGCATGTCCGCGGCTATGGCGAAGGGAATGTAGTCCTTGTCCTGCCGGCCGGGGATGCGGAAATATCCCTGGATATAGGCCACCCCCTCGGAAGCCGGGTGGGCTTCCAGGATGGGGGGGCCGGAGGTCTTGGGCGGTTCGGAAACGGGAGCTGCGGATCCCTTTCTTGGGAGTGTCCCCAGGGCCGTTTCCAATCGGGCCGCCAGGGCGTCCACGTCGAAGTTCCCTACCGCGGCCAGGAAGATCCTGTCCGCGTTGAGCAGGGAGCCGTGGTGGGCCCGGACATCCTCGATCGTGATGGAATCCAGGGATTCCGGCGTGCCCGAGGGGTCGGAGGCGTAGGGATGGCCCGCGAAGATAGCCTGTGTCCCCAGGTAGCGACCCCGTTGGTCGGGATCCCCCATACGGGCTTCCTGGGCCTGGGCCGCCTCATTCCGCACATCCTGGAACCGCTCGGGCCGGAACGCGGGACGGAGGAAGCCGTCCAGGTAGATCTCCAGGAGCTCCGGGAAGTAGGTGTCGATGCAGTTCAGGTCGTAGCTCGAGTAATCGTATCCCGACGAATACGAGATCGAGGATGAGGTCCGGTATTCCGCGTCCAGGATGGACTCGTAGGAATAGGCGGCGGAGCCTCGGGAAAGGAGGGACAGCGTCGTGCCGTCCAGGCCCGCCTTGTCCCGGGGAACCCTGGAGGCCCCGCCCAAAATCACGAGCTTGAGATTCAGGACCCGGTTTGCGCGGTTTCTCTTCACGTAGAGCTTGATTCCGTTGGAAAGGGTCCGGGTCTCGAAGTCCCCTATGTTGGCTTTGTAGAAGGGACCCGGTTCGAAGGTTTCGGGTGAGGCCGGGGCCTTCGCGGCGCTTCGTTCTCCGGGCGCTCCGGAAACGGATTCCGGGGTCGAGGATCCTATCCGGCCCGGGGATGCACCTTCGGAAGTCGAGGGTGAGGATACGCAGCCGGTCGTCAACGCCATGAGCAACACCGCCAAAAAGGCGGCTTTATTGACGGTTCGAACGGGGGTGGCACGAAGCTTGTTGGGTGTCATTGTCTTGCATCCTCGCATCATTTTTTCCACCAGAAGGCGTTGTCCGCCCCCAGAGTCTCGAAGCCGGCGTCGGCGAACGCTTTTTTCTCGGCCTCGAATACGCTGGGATGGACGCGGACGGCCACGATTTCCGGGTTCTTGTGGATATAGCGGTCCAGGAACGCTGAAATCTCCCGGTACCCCACCTTCTTCATGTTGTCGACGTATCCGAAGAAATAGTCCGTGGAGGCGGAGGCCCACCAGAACCGAAGGGTTCCCAGAAAACCGTCCACCGTCTCTAGTTCCAGGATCCGCTGGTTCTCGATCAGTCGCTTGACCGTCTCGTACTCCGCATCGGAGAAGTAGGCCCGGTCGATCTTCATGTTGGTCAACTCGGAAGCCCGGATCTTTTCCTTGAGTTGTTGGATTCTCGGCGCGAAGCTTTGTCCGGGCTTTGACAGAAGGTAGGCCCAGAACACGATCTGGCCGCCGTCTTTCTGAGTCCAGTAGTAAGCGCCGGTATAATTCGGTGCGGGAATCCCCAAGTCCGATCCGACCAGGGCCTTCTTGTACCTGCCCGAGGGGTTGTCGACCAGGTATCCCCAGACGTCCGCGGCATAGGTGGACGCGGGATCCCGGCCGACATCCGGACCCCGATAGTAGATCTGGACGATGCCGAACCTGGGATTCACGGTGGGATCCGGGTAGACCAAGAAGGTGGTCTTCCGAACCGCCGGGAAGGCCTGGGGGTCCTGGGGTTTGGCCCAGGGATCGGGGCCCCGTTCCCAGGAGCCGTAGACCTCCTTGACCAGTTGGTATACCGTGTCCGCCCTGACGTCCCCGCCCACGAAGAGTGCGGCGTTGTTCGGGATGTAGTAGGTTCTCTGCATGGCCCTGAGTTTTTCCGCCGTGACTCCCCGGATGGCATCCACGCTTCCGCCGGGATCCCTGCGCCAGGGGTATTTGGGGAACAGCCTTCTGTCGATGCCGGCCGCGAAGATGCTGCGGGGCTCGGAATAGTTCCCGGTGATCTCGCTGATCACGACTCCCTTTTCCGACTCTATCTCTCCCGGATCGAGCAGGGGTTCCCGAATCGCGTAGGACCAGAACTCCAGCCCCTCCTTCAATCGGTCGGAGGGGACGGTGAAGTAGTAATTGACGTATTCGGACCCGGTGGAACCGTTCCAGGACGGCACCCCCAGATCCAGGTAGGCGGAACTCACCTCCGCGGCGGTGCGGTATTTGGAGTTCCCCTTGAACATCATGTGCTCGTAGAAATGGAATACCCCGGCGCTCTCCGGCGTCTGGGCTATGCCTCCTCCCCGAATGGCGATCTCGATGTACGCCAAGGGAGCGGAGGGATTTTCCAGCACAAAGAGCTCAAGACCGTTGTCCAGTACATAACGGTACAAGCCCGGAACGGCGGTCGGCTCGGAAAACGCGGCGGGACCGGACAGAACCAGGAACACGGAAAGAAGCAGGAAGACTTTTTTCATCCAGGAACCTCCCCAGCCGGGACGGCTACGGCTGCCAAGAACCAAATCTAAGGAGCCTGCGGCGCTTCTGTCAAGGAAGTTTCCCGGACGGGGTTGGCCGGCGGCGGCCCCGCTTTTTCAAGAGATCTGTTCCATGGTATGGTTCTTGCCGGAAAGCGGACCTTCGCTGCCATGCCCTGATAGAGCCTCGATTCGGAGATTCTCCCTATCCATGGATACGACACCTCTCGCGGTATTCCTATTCGGCCCTTCTCTGGAACGACGAACCCGACGCGCCTGCGCCGCCGCCCTGGGGGAGCGCGGAAAGGAGCTCGGGATACTCCCCGGTTTTTCGTCCTCCCGAAAGCGGAGGTCCCGGAAGACCGTGTCGAAGGCCGCGCCCGATGAGGGAAGCGAAAGTCCCGCGCGGGAATCGCCAAAGCCGGAGCGGTACCGTGCCGGAACCTATAGGCTAAGAGCCTTCCTGAGGACGGCCCTGCGCTGGGTCGCCCTGGTCCACGCATGGTACATCCTGACGACGGCCTGCCTGCTTCTGGTCTATCGGCGCGTCGATCCCCCGATAACCGTCCTGATGGCCTACCGTTCCGCCGTGGACGGCTGGAAGCTGTCGCCCCAGCGGAACGTCCGGCTGGCCAAGGTCCCGTCCCTGGTCCGGCGCATGGTGGTTTCCGTCGAGGACGGAAAATTCTACAGCCATCACGGAGTGGACTTCGACGCCATTCAATACGCCCGGCAGGTCAACCGTCAGGTGGGCAGACCTCTGTACGGAGGATCAACCCTTTCCATGCAGACCGCGCGCACCCTCTTCCTGGTGCCCTTTAAAAACTACCTCCGAAAATACCTCGAGCTCATCGCCACGGTCGAGATGGAGCTGATCCTTCCCAAGGAGAGAATCCTGGAGATCTACCTGTCCTGGGCGGAGTGGGGCAAGGGGGTGTTCGGAATCGAGGCCGCGGCACGGAAGTTCTACGGGAAAAGCCTGGCCCGGCTGGATCTGGACCAGACCGCCCGATTGGTCGCACTGCTCTCGTCCCCCATCCGCTATACGCCGGAGACCCTGCACAAGAACGGCATACTCCGGACGAGGTACCAGTACCTGGTGGGTAAGTACGGGGCAGTGGACGGTGAACAGTGAACAGTGTACGGAAGTGAGACGCTTCATGCGGTTGCATGAAGCCGCATGGGCGGTCGACGCATCCGTATCCGGTGGAATGCTTCCGTTTACTGTCTACCGTTTACCAACCTTCGTAGAACCCTATCCAGGGTATCCGCGAAGGCCTTCTTTTCCCGGGGGCCCCAGGTGCGGGCCCGGTTCATCCGGGCAAGCCCCGCGGAGCGGAGCCCTTCCATGAAATCCCGGTTCGAACGGCGCTCCCGCACGGTGTCCGCGGTCCACTCGTCGCCCCGGTCGTTGATCACCGCGAGCCCCGCTTCGGCCAAGCGGGCCGCGAAGGGTATGTCCCGGGTCACCACCAAGTCCCCCGGCTTCGCCAGGGCTTCGATCCTCGCGTCCACGGCGTCCGGGCCCTCTTCCTTCACTAGGAGGAATTCCGCGCCCGGAGGCACGGATAGCGGACGACCGGCGGCGAAGACGACTCGGATCCCGTCCCGGGCTGACGGGGCACCCGGTTCGCCCGGCTCCTCCGCCGTCGATGCCCGCTCCGCCGGGCGCGCCCTCCTGGCCAGGATCTCTCGAACCGCCGCGGGCAGGGAATCCGCGTCCGCCCAGATCGTCACGCCGTGACCCCGGCCCGGAACGCCAGACCCTTCCCCCCCAGGGCATAGTCCCGTACGTCGGCGGTAATGAAGGCGCAGCCCCCCCGCTCCAGGGCCAGTCCTCCCCGTGTCGAGCCGTCGCGGGTCTCAGTGATCGTCAGCCACCCCTCAAGGCAGAGAAGGATCTCGGGTCCGGGCAGGCCTCTCCGAATCTCGTGACCGACCTCGAGGTTCAGGCGGTCCAGACGGAATTCGGAGGCCCCGGACGGATAGCTTTCCACCGAGGGGCCCGATCGATCGGGGCTTAGGATTCGCAGGCTTGTCGGGTTGAAGGAAACGACGGACAGGAGCTCCGGGATGTCGATGGTCTTGGCGGTAAGGGCTCCGCGGAGGACGTTGTCCGAGTTCGCCATGATCTCCAGGCCCGTTCCGCGCAGGTAGGCGTGGATCTGTCCGGGTTCTATGAAGACTGCCTGGCCGGGCCGCAGTCGGAAGTGGTTCAGGATCAGGGGGGTCAGGGCTCCGACATCCCCCGGGAAGAGCCGCATCAGGGTAAGAACCCAGGACAGGGTGTCCCGGACGGCCGGATCCGGTTCGCGATCCAGGATTCGGCGGATTCGACGCTCCGTAGAATACAAAAGATCCCTCTTGAGATTGGGGGAGT
>JAAYUR010000165.1 GCA_012517645.1 Treponema sp. | reverse complement strand
CGACCGCTCATGCCGGGGAGGAGCTTGAAGCTGAGCACCAGGGCCAGGTCCGGGGCCGCGGCGCGGGCGGCCCGTGCATAGGCCAGGACGGAGTCCGCGTCGGCCAGGGGCGGGAGGGTGTTGGGCATGGGCAGGGCCCGGTCGAAAAGGGCCGCGGTCCGTCGGACGTACCCTTCCATGCCGGGGCCGGACCGGAAGTGGACATGGAGGTCGTCGGGGGCCCGGAGGACGAGTTCACGCATCGAAGTAGAATCCCGCCAGGGAGATGTCATCCTCGAACAGGGTGCGTCCGCAG
Organism: Treponema sp.; assembly: GCA_012517645.1. Taxonomy (GTDB): domain Bacteria; phylum Spirochaetota; class Spirochaetia; order Treponematales; family UBA12059; genus JAAYUR01. Next base: position 23,963 of record JAAYUR010000165.1, on the reverse strand, counting down.
GCCGCCCGGACGGCGTCGACGACGGACTCCACCCCCGCTTGTCCGGAACGGAGGCACAGCTCCCCCAGGATGGCCAGGAAGTCCGGAAGACCCAGGATTCGGCCGTCTTCCCGGCGGATCTCGTAGATGCCGTCGCTGAACAGGTAGAGTACGGAATTCCGGGGGATCTCCGTTTCGGAGCAGGGGAAGGTCGGGGAATCCTCGATGCCCACCGCGGGGCCTTGGGACTCGAGCGTCTTTAGCGGGGTGCCCGGGACCGCCAGAACCGCGGGCGGGGCCCCCGCTCCGGCGTACCGTAGGACGCGGGTGGGGGGATCCCAGAGGCCGAACCAGGCGGAGAAAAAGAGGTTGTTCTGGTCCTCCTGGCGGTACGACGCGTTGAGGTCCGATAGGATCCTCCCGGGATCCCATAGCCCCGGTTCCGATCGGGGCAACGAGTGGATCCGGTTCAGGATGCTGACGGACAGGAGGGCCGCCTCGATGCCGTGGCCGCTCACGTCCAGGAGGTACAGGGCGATCCGGCCGTCCTCGAGCCGGGTATACCCGAAGGCGTCTCCCCCCAGGTCCCGGGAGGGCAGGAAAATCCAATCGGTCCGGAGCTCCCGCCAGCGGACCTTCCGGGGAAGCAGGCTCCGGACGTATTCCGCGGCCCGCCGGAGTTCATCGGCCAGTTGCCTCTGGGCCGCCGCTAGGGCCTGCAAGGAAAGGCGTTCCCGGGCTCGCAGGCGGTTCCGTTCCAGGCAGGATTCGATGCGGGCCCGGAGGACCACGGGGTCGAATTCCCGAGGAAGATAATCCTCCGCGCCGAGCCGGAGACAGCGGGCCACGCTGCCGGATTCCTCCAACGCGGAGATGACGATCACATGGGTATCCCGGAGGCGGGGCCGGGATTTCAGGCGTTCCAGGAACTGGTAGCCGTTCATCCCGGGCATCATGACATCCAAGAGCACCAGGTCGAAGGGGCTCCGCTCCAGGGCGCTCAGGGCTTCCGCCCCGTCCGAAGCCTGGCGGACCCTATGCCCCTGACGCTCCAGATGCCGGGTCAGGAGCTCGCGGTTGAACGCGTCGTCGTCCACCACCAGGATTGAGCCCGTCAACCGGGATGGATCTTCGGCTTCCTCGATGCCGCTCGAGGTTTTCTCGGAAGGGTCCTCCGCGTCGAGGGCCCTGGAAAGGGCGCTTTCGAAGAGTTCCGCCGTGCGGTTGGAGGCTTCCAGGATCTTCTGCAGGTCCGCAAGGTAGCGGGAGTAGTCCTCGGATTGGCAGGCCCGTTTTGCCGCCTGGATCTGTGCTATGGCGTCGTACAGGAATCCGTAGATCTGTCGTTTCAGGGCTTCCCGGTCCCGTTCGGAAGGGGCGCCTTCTCCGGGATTCGCGAAGAATCGGAGCAAGGGTTCCCGAAGCGCCAGGGCCTTCCCCCGCAGGTCCCCGAAGACGGCTTCGAGCTCGGATTCTCCGGAGCCGGACGCGTCCTCCAACAGGATGTCCGCGTATCCCACGATGTGGTTCAGGAGGGTTCGTATCTCATGGCGTACCCTGGTACGGGAATCCTGGGGGCTCATCCGGTTTAGGTCCGCTCCGCGTGTTCTTCCGCGTACTTGCGGAATTCCTCCTCCGTCATCCTGTCCGAGTACAGGGGGTACAGGGCTTCGATCAGCTCTTCCAGGGTAGGGAATTTCGCTCCATCCAGCTTGAATGCCATGTCAGCGCCTTTCCAATGCGTCCGTACCGGTAACGATTTATCGGGGGCGTGTCCAACTATAGCGGATGGACGGGCAGGGATCAATCGGTGGAAGCCGAGCGAAGGGCGAGGAGGGTCCTGTTGCCTAATCCGCGGGGGCTCGCTAGAGTAGCCCCATGTACAAGTACAAGATCGAGGGGGGCTTCCCCATCAAGGGGCGGCTCCGGGCGAGCGGGAACAAGAACGCGGCCCTGCCCTGCATAGCCGCCGCCCTTCTGGCGGAGGAGCCCGTCATCCTCCGCAATATCCCGGAAATCGAGGACGCCCAGGTCATGCTCGAGACGGCGGCTTGCCTGGGGGCCAAGACCGAGATGTTGGGTCCCGGAGTTTGGAGGATCGACGCCTCCGGTCCCCTGAGCGCCGAGATCCCGGAGGAGCAGTCCCGCAAGATCCGGGCTTCCATCCTCTTCGCCGGCCCCCTCCTGGCCCGTACGGGCCGGTGCATTCTGCCTCCCCCGGGGGGGGATGTGATCGGCCGCCGCCGTCTGGATACCCACCTCCTTGCGTTGGAGGAGCTGGGGGCCCGGATCGAGGTGGACGGCAAGTTCGTCTTCACCGCGAACAAGCTCGTCGGGTCGGACGTGTTTCTGGACGAGGCCTCGGTCACGGCGACCGAGAACGCCGTGATGGCCGCGGCGCGGGCGGAGGGCCGGACGGTGCTCCGGAACGCGGCCAGCGAGCCCCATGTCCAGGACCTCTGCCGCATGCTCGTGGGTATGGGAGCCTCCATCTCCGGCATCGGATCCAACATCCTGGAGATCGAGGGCGCCCCCCGCCTGTCCGGGGTGGATTTTTCGATCGGCCCGGACTACATGGAAATCGGCTCCTTCATCGGCCTCGCCGCCGTCACCCACGGAGAGTTGGATATCGAGGGGGTGCGGCCGGACGAGCTCAGGATGATCAAATTGGGCTTCGCCAAGCTCGGCATACGGTGGACCGTCGAGGGGAACCTCCTCCGGGTACCCGCGGGCCAGGCCCTCAAGGTGGTCCCGGACCTGGGGGGCCAGATCCCCAAGATCGACGACGCTCCCTGGCCGGGATTCCCTCCGGACCTGACCAGCATCATGACCGTTGTGGCCACCCAGGTGGAGGGCACCAGCCTGATCCACGAGAAGATGTTCGAGTCCCGCATGTTCTTCGTGGACAAGCTCATCGGCATGGGCGCCCGGATCATCCTCTGCGACCCCCACCGGGCCGTGGTGTCCGGGCCCTCCCGGCTGTCGGGATCCGAACTCGTGTCCCCGGACGTGCGGGCGGGCATGGCCATGGTCATCGCGGCGCTCTGCGCGGACGGAACCAGCGTCATCAAGAACGTATACCAGATCGAGCGCGGCTATGAGCGCATAACCGAGCGCCTGCGCTCCCTAGGCGCACGGATCGAGCGGATCGAGGACTGTTAGAGCGGGCGGATCGGTTCGGGAGGGTTGAACCGGACTCCGCGGTCCCCCAAGCCCAGGGATCCATCCGGGACGGCCCCTCCGGCCGCAGGCGTCCCTAGCCCTTGATCCGGGAAAGCCTCTCGTAGGCTTCCCGGGCTTCCCGGAACTTCTCCTCGTTCCCGGCCGGGCCGTCGGGATGGTAGAGGCGGGACAGCCGCTTCCAGGCCCGGCGTACCTGTTCCCGGGAAGAGCCGGGAGGGATCTCCAGGGTGTCCCAGTCGTCCCGATACTCCGGGAAGAGCCGGGATCGGGCCCGCCGGACTTCCTCTTCCGGAACCCCTAGGGCGGCGAGCCGGGAAGAGGTGTCCAGGTCCTCCCGGGCTTCCAGCCCTTCCGCTTTCATTCTCCGAAGGGCGAAGAAGACGTCCGCCGCGGCGGGGCGCAGCGAGCGTTCCGCCCGCACGTCGAACGCCGCGGAGAGCAGGGCTATGGTCCGGTCCAGGTCGCCGATAGGTTGGGCCAGGGAGACGGCCCGGGCGGTCCATGCGATCAACCGGGAATCGATCGATTCGCTTTTTCTGAGGGCCTCTCCCGCGGCCTCGGGAGGAACTCCCAGCCTTCGGGCTTCCGCGGCCGCCAGACCCGCCAGCAGGGCCGCTCCCGGGGCGGGCTCCGAGCTGGGAGGAGGCGCGGAGGCGGGATTCTGGAGATACCGGGATACTTCCCTGCGCAGGCGCTGGGTTCGGAGGATCTCCCCGCCCATGACGCCCAGCAGGGCCCCCGCGGGGACTCCGTAGATGCCCGCCAGGGCGCCCCCGGCCAGGGCTCCCAGGAGGGCCGGCGCTCCCGCCCGGGCCGCCTCAGTCGGACGCATGAACGCCGAGCCTTCCCACGGCCAGGAAGGACAGCGCCAGTACGGCGGCCAGGAAGCCCGCCCAGACCGCGGACGCGCCCGTCGGGGACAGGTCGGCGAAGAGGCGGCTTAGCAGGTACTGCCCCGCCCGGCCGGCGGCGGCCAGAGGAATCGCCGCGAGGACCGTCAGGAACGGCAGGGTAAGCATCATCCGGAGGCGTCCGGGTTCCTCGTCCCGCCGGAACCGGGCGCCCAGGGCGGTGCCCAGGAGCACCAGGGTCATGAGCATGACGGGGATGGAGATCCTCAGGGCCGTCTCCATCCTGTACGGGGCGGGGTCGATCCCGTACGCAGGGGCGATACGGGCGCCCTCGGCCAAGCGGAAGAAGGGAATCCGTTCCGCCCGGTCCTGGAGATCCAGCAGGATCGAGAGAGCCTCGAAGTCCATGGGCAGGACCAGGACTGTGGAGCCCGGAGGAACCATCGAACCCTTCAGGAAGCGGGGTGCGGAGGCTTGGAGAGGGGAATCCCGTTCCACCATCCGCAGGCTTACCGCACTGGCGGGGGGCTCGGAATTCGTTCCGCCCCGCCCGGAGCCGGCCGAGGACAGACCCCGCAGCCGTGCGCAGGGGGCCCGGACGTGGAGGGTCGGGCCGTCCGCCCGGACGGTCATGTACTCGAACTCTTCCATGTACAGGAAGGGACCCGCCGCGGCCACCCGGGAGGCGAACAGGACATGTTCGATGCCCTCTTCCACGACCCGGACGGCCAGGCTCCCCTTGGTCCCTCCCGCGCAGGCCCTTCGGTAATCGTCCGCGAAGAAGGCGGTCTCCGCCAGACGGTCTAAGCTCTCCTTCCGATACCGGACCACGTCCGGGTCGCCGGGGTTCTCGCGGTACAAGTCCGTGAAGGCCCGGTAGGCCTCCAGGAAGGCCTCCGCCTGGAGAAGGGCGTACGCCGCGGCCTTCCGTTCATGGAATGCGGCCCGGGACCGATCCTCGGGGTTTTCCGGAGGGCGCGTGATCCGATCCCAGGCGTCCGCCTGGAGCTTCCGGGCGTCCCGTCGGGAGGGATCCAGGATCAGGGACTTGCCGGCGTACCAATGGGCGCTGTAGAAGTCCCCTCGTCGGTAGTATGCGAGGGCCCGCTGGTAGAACTCGTAGGCCGAGGCTCCGGCGTCCTGCGAAGCGGATGGGGCGTCCTTGCTCGAGGCGGAAGGATTCTCGGACTGCCGGACCATCAAGACGGCTCGCTGGACCCTCTCGTTCATGAGCTTATAGGAGGTTTCCGTCGGGTCGATCGCGCCGGCCAGGGCGGTCCGTTCCCGGGCGCGGGCCAGGTCTCCGGATTCCAAGGCCGCTCCGGCGTCCGATAGGGCGTCCCGGAACAGGGTGGACAGGGATTCGTAGGCGGTCTGGGCCCGGCGCACACCGGGTAGCACCGTAAGCTCAAGGGCCGCGAAGAGCAGGGCCAGCACCAGAGCGGGTACCAGAACCGGCCGGAGCAGCTCCGCGAACCTCAAGCCCTGTTCCCGATGCAGGCTCATGGACGCGGCGCAGGCCGCGAAGAGGAGGGGCGGCATCCAGACGGCCAGGAGGGAGGCCGCCCGGGCCAGTTCCCAGCGAAGGGCGAACCGCCCGATGATCCCGGAGGAACGATACTCCACCAGAGCGGCCGCGAAAGCCGCGACGAAGCCCAGCAGGACCGCCGCCGTCACCGCCGAGCGGGATTCGCTATCGCGGACGGCCACGATTTCTCCGAACCGACGAGAAGGGCGCGCAGAGCGCGAAATCCAGGAAGACCAGGGCCAATCCGCAGGCTCCCGCCAGCATTCCTATCCGCAGGTTCCCGGGAACCCGGAGCCCCACGAGATAGGCAAGGTCTCCGGCCGCGGGGGACCGGAATACCCCGTGGAGGCTTCCCAGCAGGATAAGGGCCGCCAAGGCGGCGAAGGTTCCCACCAGGGGCCAGCGGAAGAGCCGGGACAGGGGCCACAAGCCGCAGATCAAGGCGGCCGTTCCGAGGGCGGCCGCCAACGCCTCGAAGAGGTTCCCGCGGCCGAGTTCCAGGTACCAGGTTCTGAGCTCCCGGAACCCGGGCAGGGGGGGTGGGACGGTGGAGGCCCCGGGATTCCCCAGGGGCAGGGGGGTGCGGTCGGCCAGCAGGATGCCCCGGTCCCGCAGGAAGGTCCCCGAGGCCGCCCAGGACAGCCTGGGCTCCGATCCGGCGGGACGGACGTAGACGACGCCGCTCGCCGTGTCCCCGGAGGTCTCCCGGACGAAATACCGCTCCGGAGCGTCCGCGCGGGTCGAGACCGACGGGCCCGCCGGGAAGGGCTCCGGAGGGGTCTCCAAGCTCCGGGACGCCCACACTCCGCCCGCAAGGATGGAAGCGGTCAGGGTCCCCAGTATGAGGTATCCGCTCATGCGATGCCGCAGGGTTCGGGTGGCCAGGAATCCCGCGCCCAAAAGGGCGACGGAGGCGGCGGACGGGATGGATTCCAGGGCGTAGGCGGCCCAGAAGGTCAACTTGAAGGAGCCCGGACCGGAGGCGCTGTTCATCAGCGGACCGGCCGCCAGGATCAGGGTTTCCACGATCACTGCGCTGAGGAACCATACAAGGTATCGGCCCGCGACGGAAAACCCTCGTTTCATCGGCCCTAACTCTAACACGCCCCCCTGCGGTTGGCAAGTTCCGGCGGAGCCTGGGAATTCCCCGCTGCGGCGCCCATCCCGATCCGGTTTCCGGAGGATGGATCCACAGGATATCCACAGGAGGTTCCTGGCGACGGCACGGAGATCGGTGGCCGGATTGCCGATTCGCTTCACGCCTGTACCGCGGGATTTTGGAGATTAGCGGCGAGGCGGAAGATAATTGCAGTTATTATAATTATATATAAATCATCTTGAAATGATAAATAATACAAGATTCGGGTCGTCTAAATTTTCATACCCCGGGCCGGGAGAACGTAGAATAAGGAATTATTTCTCAACAAGTTATGCACAAGGTTTTCCGTCCAGCCGATAGCCGTAGTTCCTGGCCGCTCCAAGGAATGAGCCCGCCCGAGGGTCGCCGGAAGCATGGACCAGGGAGGACCGAAGTCGGCAGATCGACATGTCGAGGCTCCGGGATCCGGGGCGGTCGCAGGATCCCCCGGCTCGGAGGAAGGCCCCGCGGGGAACGACACGCCCGAGGCGCGGCAGTAGGAGCTCCAGGGCTTTTCGCTCGCCCTCCGAGAGTCGCTTCGAACCTGCCTTCCCGGTCAAGCGTCCCGCGGAGTAGGAGTACGGGTTTCCACCCAGGCTGAACTTCCAGATGCAAAACCTCAGGGCCCGGGCCTCGAGCTCCTCCAGGTCCCAGGGGTCCCGGAGATAGTCGGCGCAGCCCTCCGCGAAGGCGTCCGCCATGAGCCCCGCGGGACCGTAGGCGATGCGGGGGACCTCCGGGTCCGGGCATACGGCTTGGTCGAGAAGGAGGCCGACGGGAAGGACGAGGAGATCGTAGGCTCCCGCGTGTTCCGGACCGTAGGCGCGGGAAATGAAAACGGAGAGGGGCCCCTCGGCCTTCCTCTCCGTTTCGGTATGCGTCCCCCCGGGATCGATCACCAGGACACGCACGGTCGATTCAATTCTTGGTGCCCGCGTCCTCGGTGAGCATCTTGGCCTTGAGCTCCTCCAGCAGGAGGTCCGCGCTGGCTCCGGAGGATTCCAGCTGGGCGAACTGTTTCTCCAGGGACGCGTCCTTGGACAGGTCCTCGAGCTCCTTGGCCGCCTCGGCGCGGGCTTCCAACTCGTCCACCTTCTTGGACATCCGGTCGAAGGTGTCGAAGGCGCTGGTGTTGCCGGAGATGCTCGTGAGGGTCTTCTGGATCTTCTCCTGGGCTTCCGCCCTCTTGGCCCGGGCGATCAGGATGTTCTTCTTTCGGGATGCCTCGTCGATCTTGTTCTGGAGTTGTCGAAGGCTTTCCTTGAGCTTCTCGACCGAGGCCTTCTGGGCCTCCCATTGGGGTTTCAGCTGGAGGAAGTACCCTTCGAATTCCTGCTTCCTCAGGAGGGCTTCCTTGGCCAGGTCATCCCTGCCCGCCCGCACCGCGAGCATGGCCTTCTTCTCCCACTCGTCCGCCTGCCGTTTCTGCTCGGCGAGCTCCCGTTCGATCTTCTTCTCGTCCGCGATGGCCATGGCTACGGCCTTCTTGGACTCCACCATCTGCTGGTTCATGTCCAACAGAAGCTGGTTGAGCATCTTTTCCGGGTTTTCCGCCTTGGCGATCAGGTCGTTTATATTGGACGAGACGACGGTCTTGAATCGGCTGAAGATACCCATCGGGGCCTCCTTGTTCTGTACCGTCAGGCCCGGAATTTACCGAGGACGGCGTAATGCTGGGCCAGGGCGAAGCCGATCGCGTCAAGGGCGGCTTCCAGCTCGGACCGGTCCAGGGTTTCCAGTTCCAGGTTGTCCACCAGGACGATGTCGTTTCCGTCCAGCGCGTAGGCGCCGTGGAGGAGATCCGTCGCGTTCAGGCGCAGGAGGGTCTCGAAAAGCTCCAAACGCCGTTCCTTGGGAACCTCCATGACCTTGGTCCGGAGCGCCACCACGGGATCGGCCTGGGTAATGACCACCTGGGACAGGCCGTGGGTTTCATCGTTCACCAGCCATGCGTTGGGGGATAGCTCCTCGTACTGGATTTCAAGGCTGATCAGGTAGCTTTCTACGCGGCTTAATCCGGCCATCGGTTCCTCCTTCGCGGCATCGGCGAATCCGGCGGACGAAGATCCGGGACTAGCCTAGGAAGACCTGCCCCGCGTTGTCAATAGCCAGGATGGTCTTGCATTCGGAGCATCGGAACCGTCCGGGCTTGGAAGCCTTCAGCCTCTTGTTGCAGATAGGGCAGGAGAAGATCTTGGGGAACACGCTCTGGGATGCGCCCTGATCCCCCTGCCGGAAGAACCCGACGGCCTCTTCCAGGTTGTCCTTGATGTTGAAGAACTGGGAGAAGCCCAGAAGCTGGAACACCTCGTAGACCTTGGGCTGGATTTCCAGGAGGACGATATCGCCTCCCCGGGGTTTCACCGATTTGAGGAAGGCCGTAAAGGAGCCGATGCCCGTCGAGGAGACATAGTTGAGCCCCCCGCAGTTGAAGATAAGCCGGACGAACCCCGAATCGATGGCCTTGCTGACCCGTTTCTGGAAGAAGTTGGAATTGTACGTATCGATATACCCCGTCAAGAACAGGGTGAGGCAGTTGTCGACCGAGTCGACCTTCTGAAGGCGTATCTTTAGACTATCGTCCTTTTCGTCGTCGAAGCCCGGAACGATATCGTTATTATTCATGGTGCTCCTCTCGGATCCAAAGATGAAGGATACGCCGTATGCCGTTATTGTAGGTCCATCCTAGTCGCAAGTCAATCTCCTGTCAAATTCGCCGCGTCCCGAGCGAGACCGGGACTTCTAGATTTTCGGCAGTATCGAACGAAAAATCCAGAGCTCTCGGCATGAAATATGACGAAATCCGAATACTCTCGGGCCCGCAATTCGATCATCGCAGGAGAAATCTACCACGCCTCCAGCCCTTCATCCGCGCTCACTACCGCGCCGTTCCACAGGGGGGGATCCCGGGACACCAAATCCGCGGCCAGGTCCCCGAAGACCCGGGGATCGGTCAATCGGCCCGCGGGGGTCTTGTCCGCCAGGTTCTCCAGGGCTTCCGGGGACAGGTATTCCGTGCGGACGAAGCCCGGACACAGGACCAAGGCGGCGATCCCGTCCCGGGCGTACCCCAGGGCGATGGACTTGGCCAGGGTTCCCAGAACGGTCTTGGCGGCCGCGTAGGCGGCGTTGGTGCGGAAGCCCCGGATACCGTCGGTGCGGGTCCCCCCGAGAAGGAGGAATCGTCCCCAGCGCCGGGCCCGCATTCCCGGCAGGGCCGCGGAAACGAGGGCCCCCGGCAGGGCCAGGTCGAAGATCGCCGTGGTCTCCCATTCCTCCGCCGTGGTTTCATGGAGGGGCTTCTGCAGGAACGGCCCCCAGGAGGCCACGACGATGTCCGCCCGGGCCGCCCGGGCCCAAAGGGGCCTCGCGTCCTCGAGGGAATGAAGGGGGAAGGCGGATCCATCCGCTTCGACGCCTAGGACGCGGAAGCCCTCCCGGGCGGCTTCGAGCTTGGCGGCATCGCGTCCGTGCACGTCCAGGGAGGCTCCCCGAAGGCCCAGGGAGCGGGCGATTTCAAGGCCGATGCCCCCCGTGCCGCCCAGGATGAAGGCCCGACGGCCGGATAGGGGGGAAGCGCTGTGGGATGTCATCGGTTGAAGTATAGGCCGGACGGTGGACGGTGAACAGTGGGCGAAGGCCTCTTCCATCGCGGCGCGGTCCCCGCGGCGGGACGGGAACGGGATCCCCGAGGGTCCTCCGGTTCCTGTTTACCCTTCACCGTTCACCGTTTACACTCCCCCCATGGATTCGTCGCCGGAGTTCGTCGTCGTCCTCTGCCGGGCCCGGGAAGCGGGGAACGTGGGAGCCGCCTGCCGGGCCATGGCCGCCATGGGGCTTTCCCGCCTGGTCCTGGCGGATTGTCCCGAGTTTCCGCCGGACCCCGTCCGGACCTTCGCCTTGAAGGCCTATTCGCTCTTTGAAGCCGCCCGGCGCTTCGACACCCTGGAGGAAGCCCTGGCGGACTGCTCCCTGGCCGCGGGGTTTACCCGCAGGGCCGGACGGCTCCGCGCCCGGGAGCCCCGGGGCGTGACCGAGTTCTCCCGGGATGCGGTCCGGCGCTCCGGCCGGGTCGCCCTCGTGTTCGGGAACGAGGCGGACGGGCTTTCCGCATCGGAGCTCGCCCTATGCGACCTCGCGGTGCGCATCCCCACCTCCGAGGACTTCCCTTCCCTGAACCTCGCCCAGGCGGTCCAGATCGCGGCCTGGGAGATCGCCCGGGCCGAAGCGGAGCGGAGGGCCGACCGAACCGGGGTCTCCGGGTCCGCCCGGGGAGGCCGGAGGGGCGGGGAACCGGAAACCCCTGCGCCGGGCACCGTCCGGGAAGGAGGGCCGGCCCCGAGGTCCGAGATACTCCGAGAGGTCGAAGCCGCCGCGGAGGACCTTGCCCGGGCCGGGTTCTTCAAGATCGCCGGCCGCCCGGCCCTGGTCCGCTTCCTCCGGTCCCTCCTGGCCCGGGCCGGGGCGGATTCCTGGGAGCTCCGGTATTTCCGGAGAATCCTGGGCAAGGCGGCGGCTCTTTCCGTACGACGGTCCGAGCCTTGACCCCCGGTCCGGGGGGCGCTAAAGTTGTTCCCGGCCCTTCGGGGATCCCGAAAGGAGACGTACGATGCGCAGACCCAAGGCCCCGATACCCGCGGCATGGGCGATACTCTACGCGGTTCTGTGGGTCCTTCCCGGTTTCGCCCAGGCCGGTCCGGGGGGCGTCTTCGATTTTTCCGCCAGCGTGGAATCCCTTGCCCAGGCCGCGGAGACCGGCGTCGGCCTGCCTGTCGGACGCTACGTCGTGCTGACCGGGACCGTGCGCTCCGCCGCGTCCCGGGAAGAAGGGGTCTTCACCGCCCAACTGGAGATCGCCGCGGGCCAGTGGATCGGCACATCCCGCATCGTGCTCCGGACGGTCCTGGTCGAGGTGTCCGGGGATCCCTTCCGGGACCTCTTTGACCGCGGGTCCTTGTCCTACCTGCGCCCCGGCAGTTCCGTGTTGGTCGTCGCCCGGGTGAGCGGAGCTCGGGAGAACCCCGAGGGAGGACGGACAGCCCTGCTGGAAGGGGTGCACCTGCGCCGGCTGGACGCCCTGTAAACCCCGAATAGGGGGTATCGTCCGATGCTCCGGGGATCCGCGGAGAGGGTTTTCTACTCCGCCCGGAGATCCGCGGAGGAGCAGGGTCGGAAGCCGAAATCCACGTGCTCGGGGCGGATGACCCAGGGCGTCGATTCCGCGGCGCTCACCGCGGCTCGGCAGATCGCGTTCCTCAGCTGTCGAACGTTTCCCGGCCAATCATAGCCCGAGAGCAGGTCCATCGCCTCCGCCCCGATCTCCGCGTCCAATCCCGCCAGGGTCAGGAAATGCCGAGCCAGCAGGGGGATGTCCTCGGGGCGGTCCCGAAGAGGAGGCAGCTTCAAAACAAGGGTTTCCAACCGCTCCAGAAGGTCGAAGCGCATGCCCCGGAACCGGTCCAGTTCCACATTGGTGGCCGAGATGAGCCGGACGTCGCAGGCCGAAACGGTCCGAGCTCCGAGCCTCCGGACCTCGCCGTTCTCCAAGATCCGGAGGAGCTTGGCCTGGGCTCCGGGGGAGAGCTCCGTGATCTCGTCCAGAAACAGGGTGCCCCCGTCCGCGAGCTCGAAGGTTCCCGGCCGGGAGACGGCTCCGGTATACGCCCCTCGTTCCGTACCGAAGAGCTCGCTTTCCAGGATGGATTCCGGGATGGCTCCGCAGTTGACCGCCAAGAAAGGCCGGGCGCCCCGGCGGGAGAGGCGGTGGATCGATCGAGCCGCGAGTTCCTTTCCGGTTCCGCTTTCCCCGGTGATCAGGACCGGAAAGTCATACCGCGCGTACAACCGGATCCGGCTGCGGACGCCGCGCATACAGAGGCTCTCTCCCAGGAGAATCCGGGGTTCCGGGTCCGGACCGGGATAGGGGCGGGAGGGTTCCCGGCAGGAGGGTTCGAGACGAAGGCCGGACCGGATTCTCCGGAGCCAAGACTTAAGGTCCTCCCGGGAGCAGGTCTTGGACACGCAGGCGGCGGCCCCTTCCCGCAGGAGCCGGGTGGTAAAGGCGGGATCCCCCGCTTGGAGCCGGCAGAGCACGGGGGCGGAGGGGCAGCGGGTTCTGAGCAGGCGGATGGTCTCCAGGATGTCCTCGACGGCGGACCCCGGGACTCCCAGGACGATCAAGTCCCAGGCCTCTTCCCCGAGTGCCCGGTCCGCCTCCTCGGCTCCGCCGACCCCTCGGACGTAGTATTCATCCTCCAAGAGCGCGGAAAGGACGTCCCGTTCCCCCTCATCCTCTTCCCAGTGGAGTATCCTGCGCATGGACCTACGGTAGATCAGGGGGACTTCGGCCTCAATGGTGCCGGTGTTCGTGTGTCTGTAGATTTTTATCTACAACTATATCCGGTGATGTCCCCGGGGCTCAGCGGCGGCGGATCCTGTACCATACCAGGAGGAGCCGATACCTGATGTAGGGAAGGATGCGGAATAATTTCCATGGCCGCTTGAGGGTATAGGGTATCCATTCCATGCCGCGGTCGAAAAGGGCTTTGGACGGTTTGGGAACCTTTTCCGCGAATACGTCGAAGAGGTCCGAACACCACAGATACAATCCGGAGTTGAAGTGCTTTAAGCTCCGGGGAATCCATCGTTCCCGCCCGTTGACTCCCCGTCCTACCAGCAGGAGGGTGGGCGTGGACTTGCGGATGGCCTGGAGGATGCTCTGCTCCATCTGCTTGGGATACCGCCCCGGGTAGCGTCCCACGATCCGGACGCCGGGATAGGTGGCGTGGATGTTCTCCTCCGCCAGGGCCAGGTTGCGTCGGGTGGACCCCAGGAGGTATACGGATCGGTTCCACCGTTCCAGGACGTTGAGAAGCCGGATGACGAAATCGAAGGGCATGTACCGCACCGGCTCTTCCCGGCGCAGGAACCGAGCTCCCCGGACCAGGGACCGGGAGATGGGAAGGACCAAGGAGGCTCCGTTCACCATGGTCCGGAATTCCCCGTTCCTGCGGGCCCGGAGAAGGTCCCACAGGGAGAGAAGGATGATCTGGTGATTCTTCCCGTCCGAGAACATGGACCGGATCACGTCGTCCAGGTCCTCCGGCTTGAGGATGTCCAGGGGCACGTTGAGGAGGGAAATTCGGGTTACGCGGTCGGAGTCCATGAGGAACGCTCCCGTAGGATCACTTGGATGGCGGCCACGGCATACAGGGCGGCGGTCTCGGTTCGGAGCACCGTGGGTCCCAGGTGGGCGGGCCGGAACCCGAGACCCTCCAGGAACAGCACTTCCTCCGAGGAAAACCCCCCTTCGGGTCCCACGCAGGCCGCGATCTCTTCGGGCTCTCCGGAAAGATAGCGATGCAGGGCCGCTCCATCAAGGGGAGTCTCGTGGAAAAACAGGCCGACCCTCCCGGGTGCGGGGATCCCGAAGACACCGGCAAGCTCCCGGAAGGGCCGGGGCGCATCCACCTCGGTCCGCAGGGAAGACCCGCTCTGCTGGAGGGCTTCCCGGACTATGCGTTCCCACCGGGCGCGTTTGGCCGAAGCCCCGCCCTCGTCGGAGATCCGTGCCACGGATCGGGAGCTCTCCACCGGGATGATCCGTGCCACCCCGGCCTCCGCGGCCTGGCGGACGACCAGATCCATCTTGCGCCCCTTGGGCAGGGCCTGCACCAGGACGAGGCGGGGGGATAACCCGGGACGGTTCGACTCGGTCTCCCGGGAGGGGGGGAGTTCGGGGCGGACGGCCAGATCGACCCGTCCCTGGGCGATCGCCCGGATTTCCAGCTCGTAGCGGCGGCCCTCCCGGTCCAGCCCCGGGAACCGGTCCCCCGGGCCGAGCCTCAGGACCGACACCAGGTACCGGGCCGCCTCCCCCGTTACGACGCACTCGGGTCCGGAGGACCAGCCCGGGGGAAGGACGAATTGACGCATGCCGCGTCCGAAACCGTTCCCGGTCGGCGCCCTCAGGGCGTCGCGGCCGCGGCGGCCCGTTCCTGGCTCTCCCGGACGGTCCGGGCGGCCGAGAGGAGCTCCCGTATCCGGCCCTGGTCGATCAGCCTGACCGCCTCTTGGAGCTGTATGTCGTAGTCCAGGTCGTAGGCGGGGGCGATGGTCGTCCGCTGAAGCTCGTTCCGCAGGAGGCGCTCCAGAAGGCGGTCCGAGAGCTTGACTCCCGAATCCTTGAGTTTGCGCAGGAAGGCCTTGCGCTCCGCCTCCGTGGCGGAGGGCTTTTCCTTGGCGAAGGTCGCGAACACCCGCTGTTCCAGGAGGCGGGATAGTTCCGCGGATTCCTCCTCGGTGAGCTCCGGCTCCTTGACCTCCAGGTCCGGGAGGATGCCGACCTTGTCGATATTGGCGTCGCTGGGGGTGTAGTAGCGGGACATGGTCAATTTGAAGCCCGTCTCGCCCAGCGGGAAGATCTGCTGGACCGCCCCCTTTCCGTAGCTCCGTTCGCCGATCAGGTAGGCCCTCTTCTGGTCCTTCAAAGCCCCCGCCAGGATCTCCGAGGCGCTTGTGGAGCCCCGGTTGATGAGGACCACCACGGGCCAGTCCGGGGGCACGGTGACGGACGATTTCGCCCGGTAGACCTGGTTTTCGTAGGCGGTCCGGGACTTGGTGGAGACGATGATTCCCGAATCCAGGAAGAGATCCGCCGTGTCGATGACCGCGGACAGGAGCCCCCCGGGGTTGTTCCGAAGGTCGATCACCAGGGACTGGGCGCCCTGGGACTTGAAAAGCTCCACGGCCTCCTTGACCCGGGCGGGAGTCTGGGGATTGAACTCGATGATGCGGAGATAGCCTATGCGATTGGGCATCAGGGCCTTTTTCACCGACGGGACCTCGATCAGGGCCCGGACGATGGCCACCGGGAAGGTGATGTTTTCCCCGCGCCGGATCGTCAGCACCACCGTGGAGCCCGGGGTTCCGCGGAGCTTCTTGAGAACCTCGTCCATGGCCAGGGGAGCCGTGGAGACCCCGTCGATCTCGCTGATCCAGTCTCCGGGCTGTATGCCCGCGCGCCAGCCCGGGGTGTCCTCGATGGGGGAGACGACTTCCACCCAGGGCTCTTCCCCGGGAAGGCGGCTCGCGGGGGGCGTCTTGGATATGTACAGTCCGATGCCGCCGTATTGGCCCACCGTGGTGTCCTGGAGGTCGCTCATGGCGGCGCTGTCCAGGAAGGTGGAGTACGGGTCCTTTAGGGCGTCCAGCATGCCCTTCATGGCGCCCTCGTATAGGATCCTGGGATCCACTTCATCCACATAGTTCTGGAGGATGAAGGAGTACACGTTCTGGAAGAGGGAGGAATATCTCTGGGCCTCGGAAGCCTGGTTTTGGGCAAAAGCGGGGGGGACCGAGACCGAGAGCAGGGAGCACAGCGCCAGGGCGGCTACGACCGCGGTCCAGGCGACCCTGTCATTCTTCCCGCGGGAGGGGGAGGTTTGCATAGTATTCCCATTGTCCGCGCTGAGCATAGGGCTGTCAATGCTTGACGCCCCCGGAGGGCACGGATAGACTGGATTCCATGCGGCGATCCTTTATCACCCTCCTGGGCGCGGCCGGAGAAGCGGTTCGGTACTTCGGCCTCATCGCCCTGGCGCGCGCCTTCCTGGGCGGAGCGTCCGGCAAGACGACGCTGGCGCTTCTCCAGTTCGCCGCCTCCCCCCACCTTCTTTTCGCGGGCGGGTTTTTTTTTCTATGGCTTGACCCCCGACGGTACGACGCCTTCCGGCCCCTCCTGGCCGCGGGCAAGGCCCTCTGCTTCCTGACCCTGGGAACCTTGCTGGCTCGGTTCGCCCTGGGCTTTCTGGGAGAACTGCCGCCCCAGGGGGATCCCGGGACTCTCCTGGCCGCCATGGGCGCCTTCCTGGCCTGGGACGCCGCCGCGGGGCTCGCCCTTGTCCGGTCCCTGCGGGTCCGTCCCCTGGAGCCCGCGGAGCCGCGGCCGGCAACCCCCCGTACTTCGCCGGAACCCGTGGAGCTCGAGTAGGAGGGACCATGCACATCGTGCCGATCGCCAGCGGGAAGGGCGGGGTGGGCAAGTCCCTGGTCGCCGCGAATCTCTCCATCGCCCTGGCGGAGGCCGGACGCCGGGTGATCCTGGCGGACCTGGACCTGGGGGCGTCGAACCTCCACGTGATTTTGGGGATCCCCTCCTCGGGGAGGGGAGTGGGCACCTGGCTCTCTGCTTCGGGCTCGGAATTCTCCAGCATCGTCCTTTCCACGGACTATCCCAACCTGAGCTTCATACCCGGGGACGCGGAAATCCCGGGGCTGGCCAACATCAGCTCCCAGCAAAAGCACCGGCTGATAAAGAAACTGTTGGCCTTGGACGCGGACTACCTGGTTCTGGACCTGGGAGCCGGCACGGGGGCCAATATCCTGGACTTCTTCCTGACCGCCCCCCGGGGGATCGTCGTGACGGCCCCGGCCCTGACCGCAACCCTGAACGCCTACCTGTTCCTTAAAAACGCGGTTTTTCGGCTCATGTGGACCACCTTCAAGAAGGGCTCCGCCGCGTATGCGGTGCTGGAGGGCCTCCGGAAGGACGGATCTTCCCTGCAGAAGGCCTACGTTCCCGCCATCCTGGACCAGGTGGGCAGGTCGGACCCGGAGAGCCGGGCCGCCTTCGAGGCCAAGGCGGCCCAGTTCCGGCCTCGGCTGGTCATGAACATGCTGGAGGACCCCAAGGACGCGGAAAAGGCCAAGAAGATCCGCAAGTCCAGCCTACAGTACCTGAACCTGGACGTGGAGCACCTGGGGATACTGTATCGGGACGACCTGCAGGATATCGCCCTGGGCAGCCGGATACCCATCCTGCGGTACAAGCCCCAGGCCGTCCTGTCCCAGGCGATCTACCGCATGGCCGACAAGCTCTTGTCCTGCGAGGACGCCGGCGCGGAGACCCTGTCGGACGCCTACCTGGACGAGAGCTACCAGACCGCGGAGATGGAGGCGGAGATCGACTTTTCCGCCAAGGTGGAATACATCGAAGACCTCCTTCATTCGGGTTCCCTGAGCGTCGGAGACCTCGTAGAGACCGTAAAGTCCCAGCAGTTCGAGATAGGCCAGCTCCGAAAGGAGAACCAGTTTCTCAAGTCCAAGCTGGTCAAGGCCTTCTCCCTGGGATTCAAGGGGTAGGCGGTGGCTTCGGCTCCCACCGGCTCGATCGAACTCCGGGTCGATCCCGCGGGTCTCGAGGCCGTCCTGGCTTTCAATCCGGACCCCAAGGGCGAGGCGTGGAGCGTCGGCCGGACGATGCGCCTGGCCCTGGACGCCCGCCTGGCCGGGGTCTCCCAAAAGCGGGTCGAGGAGATTCTCTCCAAGTTCGCCCGGGCGGGAGGGCCGGCATCGGAGGTTCTGGTCCGGGGCGTTCCCCCGGAGCCGCCTGTCCCGGAGGATCCCGAGTGGGCGGACCTGCCCGTTCCCCCTGAGGCCGAGCCCTTCCGGGAAGAGGTTTTGCGGCAGTCCCCGGCGCCGTCGGTGTTCCGGGTCCGGACGGAAAAGGTTTCCGTGGAGAAGGTGATCCGAAAACCCGGGGCCCTGCCCTTCCTTCCCGCCCGGGAAGAGCGGATCGTCGAGGTGGAGAAACGGGAGGTCCGGGAACCGGTGGTCCTGGACACCAAGGTCCAAAAGGTCGGGTTCGCGCGCAGAGGCCAGCGTCTGGCCCTCCTGTCGAACGCGGTTCCGGGCAAGCCCGGGAAGACCGTCTACGGCAAGGCTATCAACCCCGAGGGGCCCGAGGATACGACCTTTCACTGCGGCGAGGGCGCGGCCCGGAACCGGAACGAGATAACCGCTTCCACGGAGGGCTTCGTACGGATCGGCTCCCGATGGGTGGACGTCCGGCCCTTTGCCCTCCATGCCTGGGAGGTCCTCCGGTCCGCGGACGGAACATCCTTCCTGCTCAATTTCACCCCCGGGGACCTGAGGTTGGAATTGCCCGCCCCGGAGGAGATCCTGGCGGCCGCGGAGGGCCAGGGGGCCGATCGCGCCACCCTGGTATCCCCGGAGGAGATACACCGGGCGATCCGGAAATCCGTCGCGGAAGCGGAACCCCTTCTGTCGTTCAGCATCTCCGAGAGCCGGGACGCCTCCGTGGACGTGGTGATCTCCCCGGACCGGATGCGCGCCTCCGTGACCGTCCGGAAGGGCCGGGGCCGGGGGCGGCCCCTGGAGCTGCCCGCCCTGGGTACCGCCATCGCCCGGGCCAAGATCTCGGGAATGGACACCGCCAAGGTCAAGAAGGACCTCCTGGAGTTCTTCAAGGGGCCGGAATCCGAGCTCGTGGACTACGTCCTGGCCCAGGGCCGTCCTCCGGGCAAGGGCAAGGACCGGGAGCTGGTCTGGTCCGTGGCGTTCCTGCCCGAGGAGCAGGCGGAGCCTCTGCGCAAGGCCGTGGCAGCCCACCCGGCCCTGTCCTCCGCAGTCCCGAGCCTCGGGGATTTTCCCCTGGCGGACGCCTCGGGGATCTGTTTCGTACAGGCCGGCCAGGAGATCGGGAAATTCACGCCCCCGTCCCCCGGCACCCCGGGCCAGTCCGTCCTGGGCGAGCCCCTCCCGGGAATACCCGGGGCGGATCCCAATGTCCGCTCCTTCGAGAACGTGGCCCGCCTGCGGGACGTGTTCCGTTCCGAGGCGGAGGGGCTCGTTCTCCAGGGAGAGCGGGACGGGGAGTTCCTTCTGCGGGTGGTCCCGTACAAGGAGTTCAAGGTCGATGTGAGCCCGGCCCCGGATTACTCGGAAGCCAGGATCTCCCTGTATCCCCCGGAGGGCTTGGCTCCCCCGCCCACGGTCGACACCGTGCTCTCCGCCCTGGCCGCGGAGGAGGTGAAGTACGGCATCGATCGGGAAGCCGTTTCCAAGGCGGTCCTGGAAACCCTGGAGGGCCGGCCCGTACAGAACCTCGTCGTAGCCCGCCGGAAGGACCCTGTGCCCGCCGGCGGCGTCCGAGTGGAATGGAGGGTCCGCAAGGCCACGGGCGCGGCGGTGACCATCCGGGAGGACGGCAGCGCGGACTACAAGAACCAGGACCGTTCGACCCTGGTCACCGAGGGCCAGCCCCTGGTGGAGCTGGTCCGCTTCGGAGGGGAGGGGGAGGACGGGATCGACGTCCGGGGCCAGCCGATCAAGCCGCCCGTGGATCCCCGGGCCGCCCCGCCGCCCCAGTGGGACTCCTCGATCCGGGAGGACCGGACCCCGGAGGGCAACGTCCTTCTCACGGCGGCCAAGACCGGAGAGCTTTACTTCGAAGGGAACCGCCTCTCCATTGTCCAGGGAAAGCAGGTGGCCGGGGACGTGGGTCCCGCCACGGGGAATATCCGCTTCCCCGGAGCCGTCCAGGTCTCGGGTTCCGTCCTGGGCGGATACACGGTCTTCGCGGAGGGGGACGTGACCGTCTCGGGCTCCGTGGAGGCCGCCCTGATCTCCTCGGACGGGTCGGTCCGCGTCGGGGAGGGAATCAAGGGCCGGCGAAAGGCCACCCTCCGGGCGCGGAAAACATTGGAAGCCGCCTTCGCGGAGCAGGCCCTGCTCCTGGCCGTGGAGGGCGTATCCCTCCGGGGCGCCTGCCTGTTGTGCAACGTGAAGACCAACGGACGCCTGGTTCTGGGCGGGGACAAGGGGATTCTGATCGGGGGAGTCGTTCGGGCCCGGAGAGGCGTGGAGGTCCAGAGCCTCGGCTCCGAGAACGGGATCAAGACCGAAGTTTCCTTCGGTCAAGACTACCTGCTGGCGGACCAGGCCGAGGCGGAGGAGCGGGAGATCGAACGGTTAAAAGCCCTGATCCTCCAAACGGACAAGCGGATGAAGGAACTGGAACGGGGGGGCTTCTCCCTGGACGAGGTCCGGCAGGACAAGACCAAGATTCTAAAGCTCATCGAGAAGCGCAGCCTGCGGGTGTTCGACCTCAAGGAGCGGTTCGAGGAGCACCATGAGTCGGCGGTGATTGTCCGGGGGGTGGCGCATCCGGGGGTGATCCTGGAGAGCCACAACCGCTTCCTGGAGATCCGGAGCCGCAAGGAGCGGGTGGTCTTCACCTTCGATGTCCAGATGGGACGCATCGTGGAAAAGCCCTTGAGTTGAGAAAGGAGAGGCGGATGAGGATACTGGTGATCGGCGGGGCCGGCTACATCGGCAGCCACGTGGTCCGGGCCTTCCTGGACAGGGGCGCGGAGGTGACGGTTTTCGACAACCTCTCCACGGGAGTCCGGGAGAACCTGTTTCCCGAAGCCCGCTTCGAGGAGGGGGACATCCTGGACTACGACCGCCTCCTGGCGGTGACGAAGGGCGGATACGACGCCCTGGTCCACCTGGCCGCCTTCAAGGCCGCCGGGGAGTCCATGGAAAAGCCCGAGAAGTATTCGGTCAACAACATCTCGGGAACGTTGAACATCCTGAACGCCGCCTGCGCCGCGGGTGTGAGAAGGATCGTCTTCTCCTCCTCCGCGGCGGTCTACGGGGAACCCGAGTACATACCCCTGGACGAGGGGCATCCGACCAATCCGGAGAACTATTACGGCTTCACCAAGCTGGAGATCGAGCGCTTCCTGGGCTGGTACGACAAGCTCAAGGGGCTTCGGTTCGCGGCGCTTCGGTATTTCAACGCCGCGGGCTACGACGAGGCCGGCCGGGTCCGGGGGCTGGAGAGGAATCCCGCCAACCTGATCCCCGTCATCATGGAGGTGGCCGTCGGACGCAGGCCCGAGCTCAAGGTTTTCGGTACCGACTACCCGACCCCGGACGGCACGGGGGTGCGGGATTACGTCCACGTCTCGGACCTGGCGGACGCCCACGTCGCGGGCCTGGAGTACATCGAACGGAACGACCGGAGCCTGACCGTCAACTTGGGAAGCGAGGAGGGCCTCTCGGTCCTGGAGATCCTGGAGGCCGCCCGGAGGATCACCGGGAAACCCATCCCCACGGCCATGACCGCCCGGCGTCCCGGGGACCCCGCCAAGCTGGTGGCCTCCTCGGCCTTGGCCCGGAGCCTCCTCGGCTGGACCGCCCGCCGCTCCGACGCCGCCACCCTCGTCCGGACTACCTGGGAGGCATACACTAGAGACTGAAATCGTTTCGGAATACTCGATGAAGCCCGCAGGGCTTCATCGCCGAAAGGGCGGCTCGGCCGCCCTCGCGCGGACTAGGTTAGAGAAACTCGACGAAGCCCGCAGGGCTTCGTCGCCGCGGCCCCGAGGTCTTGACACTCCCCGGTCCGCGGATTACCTTCCGGATTAGGAACAGGCGGGCCGGCCTTCCAAACGGGTACGGCGCCGCCGGGCTACAAGCAGCGGGATATACCCCGCGGGACCGTACATCGGGCCCGCGGGTTTTTTTATTCCCGGGACCTTGGAAAGGCGGGTCGCCATGGTAGACGAAAAACGCAACCTGGGGTACCTGGAGGGCGCCCTCTCGGCGGTCCTCAACACCCTGCTCTTCGGGCTGAAGATCTGGGTGGGATCGGCCGCGGGATCCGTGGCCATGATCGCCGATGCCTGGCACACCATGTCGGACACCCTGACCTCCCTGGTGGTTGTCCTGGGGTTCTGGGTATCCTCCCGACCCGGGGACCGGAAGCACCCCTTCGGCCACGGACGGGCGGAGCTCGTGGCGGCCGTCGTCATCGGCACCCTCCTGGGCGTGGTCGGGGCCAACTTCCTGAAGGATGCCATCGTCCAGCTTCGGGAGCGCCGGGGCGCGGAATTCGGGGCAGCGGCGGTCATCGTGTTCGCGGTCTCGGTGCTCCTCAAGTAGGTCATCGCGCAGTTCTCGATCCGGGCCGGGCGCCGGGTAAAATCCCAAGCCCTGGTGGCGGACGGTTGGCATCACCGGAGCGACGCCCTGGCCTCGGCTCTCATCCTGGTCGGGGCCATGCTCCAGCGGAGGTTCTGGTGGATCGACGGGGTTCTGGGGATCGGGGTGTCCTTGCTGATCCTGTACGCGGCCTTCGACATTCTCCGAAACGCGGCCGACCCTCTCATGGGAGAAGTCCCGGACGAGCAGATCGTGCGCAGCATACGGACCCTGGCGGACGAGCGGGTCCCGGAGGCTTCCGACATCCACCACATCCACGTGCATAGGTACGGGGATCACGTGGAAGTAACCCTGCACGCCCGGATGCCCCAGGACATGACGGTGAAGGAGGCCCACCATGCGGCTTCGAGCCTGGAGGGGATCCTGAAGGAGCGGCTGGGCTTCGAAGCCACCGTACACCTGGAGCCGAGACGGGACTGAGGGACGACCGTCGAGGGTCGGACTCTATCATTCCGGACCCGACCCGTATAAGATGGCATCCAGGAACCGCATCCGCAGGGAGGAACCAGCATGCTCGCCATAGCCGTGACCTACAAGGCCAAGCCCGGGAAGCGCGAGGAAGCGCTGAAGGCGGCCCGAAGCTGCTCCGAGAAGACCCGCCGCGAGGCCGGGAATGGGGACAACACCTTCTACGCGGGAATCGACGACGACCGCACCTTCTTCCTCTTCGAGCAATGGGAGAGCCGGGAAGCCCTGGACGCCCACCTGAAGGCCCCCCACCTGGCGGAGTTTCGGGCGGCCTTGAAGGACCTTCTTGAGGAGCCGCCGGATATCCGGATCTACGAGGTCTCGTCCTTCAAGCGCGGCCTCTAGTTCGCCCGGAAGGCCGCGAACAAGGCCCGGGCCAAGTCCGGGGCGGACGCGGCGGGGCATCGGAACGCCGCGGCGTCGGGATCCTCCAAGGGGATCCGGTCCCGGGTCCAGGGAGCCGCGGCCTGCGCGGCCTTGCCGACCCTCTCTCCGCCCCGGCCCGTCCGGAATAGGATCGTGACAACCGAGAACTCGGGGCTTTTCTTGTCCACAGCGATGCCCAGGAAGGCGGGCTCCGCCGTGCCCGGCCGTTCGGGGCCGATCAGGGTCCCGGGACGGTCGTCGAAGGTGGAGAGGACACGGATCCGCACCCCGCGCTCCTCGGCGATCTTGGCGGAGCGGTCGTGGAGGACCCGGGCTCCGTAGGCGGCCAGCCGATACATGGACCGGTAGTCCAGGTAATCCAGGAAGGGGGCGTCCGGGACGATCCTCGGATCCGCCGCGGCCACCCCGGGCACGTCCGTGTAGATGTCCGCGTAGTCGGCTCCCAGGTAGGCCGCCAGGGCCACGGCGGTGGTGTCGCTGCCGCCCCGGCCAAGGGTGGTGATGTCCTGCTCTTCGGTGATTCCCTGGAATCCGGCGGCAATGACGATCTTCCCTTCGTCGAGCGCCTCGCGGATGCGGCCAGCCGTGATTGAGCGGATGCGAGCCTTGGTATGGG